>DOIU01000256.1 GCA_003511825.1 Gammaproteobacteria bacterium
CCGTTCTACGCCGAGGGGCTGCGACTCGTTGAAGAAGGCGCGGCGGACGCAGCGACGATTGACGCCATTGTGCGCGAGACAGGCGGTTTTCGGATGGGGCCGTTTGAGCTGATGGACTTGATTGGCCACGACGTGAACTACGCCGTCACCTGTTCTGTGTTTGAAGCCTATTACCAGGACCCGCGTTTCAAACCGTCGCTGGTGCAAAAAGAACTGGTCGATGCCGGTTTTCTCGGTCGCAAGTCGGGCCGTGGGTTTTACGACTACCGCGATGGCGCGGAACCCACAACTCCCGCCTGCGCGCCCGCACACACGTTCTCGGGTTACACCCATCTGCACGGCGACTGCGCCTGGATTCAAGCGTGTTCCAGGCTCGTGCTACAAGCGGGTGTGCCTCACGGCCTGGCGCAGAGTGATACCGGCTATATACAAGCCGGTGCCGCACGGATTCTGCTGACCAACGGCAGAAGCGCAAGCTTGGAATCTCATCTTCAGCAATGCGACGATCTCGTGTTTATTGACTTAAGCCTGGGTTTGGCCAATATGCCACGGGTCGCGCTGAGTTTTGCCGACCAAACCAGCGAAGCTGCACGCCAAGACGCCATTGGTTTTTTCCAGCAGCTGGGTAAGAAGGTGTCTGTGGTGGACGACATACCGGGCCTCTGTGTCATGCGCACGGTGTGCATGCTCGCCAACGAGGGCGCCGATGCCGTGCATCAGCAAGTGTGCTCTGCGCAAGCCGTTGATACCGCCATGCAAAACGGCGTGAATTACCCCAAGGGTCCGCTGCAGTGGGCGATGGAGATCGGCATTGCCCAAGTCGTCGACGTGCTAGACAACCTCTACCACCACTACGGTGAAGATCGTTACCGAGCCTCACCGTTGCTACGCCGCAAGGCATACTCAGGAGCGTCGCTCTATGACTGATGAGAACCCGCCGTCCACCCTCTCACCGCAAGCACTTGCTGAGGCGTGCAGTGCGGCGCTGGCGAAAGATGACCATTGCGCGCACGCACTGGGCATCGAGGTCACGCATGTCGAGCCCGGTCGCGCGGTGCTCAGCATGCGCGTACGCGAAGACATGCTGAATGGCCACAACATCTGTCACGGCGGCATGTTATTCACGCTGGCCGACACGGCGTTTGCACATGCGTGCAATAGCGGCAACCGCAACACGGTGGCCTCGGCTTGCCATATTGATTATCTCGCGCCCGGGCACGTGCACGATACCTTGACAGCCGTCGCCCAAGCGCGCTCACGCGCGGGCAGAACCGGCGTTTACGACATTGAGATCTGCAATCAGGATCAGGTCACGATCGCGCTGTTCAGGGGCAAGTCCTTCCAGATCCAGGGCAACCTGGTCACACCCGACGGTGAACAATTATGAGCAATGACGCCTACATCTGCGACGCCATCCGCACGCCCATTGGACGTTACGGCGGCGCCTTATCCAGCGTGCGCGCCGACGATTTAGGCGCCATACCGCTGCGTGCACTGATGGCGCGCAACCCTGACACAGACTGGCAGGCCGTCGACGACATCGTGTATGGCTGCGCCAACCAGGCGGGCGAAGACAACCGCAATGTCGCGCGCATGTCAGCGCTGCTGGCCGGACTACCCGACACCGTCCCCGGCACCACATTGAATCGGCTCTGCGGTTCTGGCATGGATGCCGTCGGCATCGCTGCGCGCGCCATCAAAGCCGGTGAAACCGAGCTGATGATCGCCGGCGGTGCGGAATCCATGTCGCGTGCGCCCTTGGTGATGCCCAAGGCCGACACCGCGTTCAGCCGCGACGCCAAGCTCTATGACACCACCATCGGTTGGCGTTTTATTAACCCGCTGATGCGCGAACAATACGGCGTCGACTCCATGCCCGAAACGGCCGAAAACGTCGCCGAGCAATTCACTGTCTCGCGCGACGACCAAGACGCCTTTGCCTGGCGATCGCAACAGCGCACGGCAGCCGCCATCGCACGCGGCCGCTTCGCCGAGGAAATCACGCCGGTCGTGATTCCGCAGCGCCGAAGTGACGACCTGCACATCAGCGAGGACGAGCATCCTCGCCCCGAAACCACGATGGAACAGCTCGCAAAGCTACGCGCGCCCTTCCGCGACAATGGCAGCGTGACGGCCGGCAACGCCTCCGGCGTCAATGACGGCGCTTGCGCACTCTTGATCGCCTCCGACCAGGCCATCGCACAGCACAAGCTCACACCACAAGCGCGCATTTTGGGGATGGCGACGGCCGGGGTTGAACCCCGCATCATGGGTTTTGGCCCTGCGCCGGCAACCCGCAAAGTGCTGCAACGCTGCGGTTTGCGCCTAGAGCAAATGGACGTCATAGAACTGAACGAAGCCTTCGCCGCCCAAGCCCTGGCCGTATTGCGCGACCTGGGTCTCGGCGACGATGCAGAACACGTCAACCCCAATGGCGGCGCGATCGCGCTCGGCCACCCCTTGGGAATGAGTGGCGCCCGATTGATCAACACGGCAACCCGCGAACTCCACCATCGGCAGGCGCGCTACGCCCTGTGCACCATGTGCATTGGCGTGGGTCAGGGTATCGCGATGGTGTTGGAGCGCGTGTAAGCTAACCACCACGACAACACCGGCGACAGACCGGGCAACCCCCCGCCGACGGGAATACGGAGAGGAACATGAGCACAGCCGATCACGACAAGCGTGAGCTTGAAGCGATAGAGACCGCCAGCCGCGATGAACTGGAAGCCCTCCAGTACGAGCGACTGCGCTGGACACTCAATCACGCCTATAAAAATGTCCCGATGTACACGCGCAAGTTTGACGAGGCCGGCGTACATCCTGACGACTTGAAAGCACTGACCGACATTCGCAAGTTCCCGTTCACCACCAAGCAAGACTTGCGTGACAACTACCCGTTTGGTTTGTTCGCGGTGCCGCGCGAACAAGTCGTCCGGGTCCACGCCTCCAGCGGCACCACGGGCAAACCCACGGTCGTAGGCTATACCCGCAATGATATTAACAACTGGGCCAACCTGGTCGCTCGCAGTATTCGCGCCGCCGGCGGAAAGCCCGGCGATATGGTGCATGTGGCGTACGGTTATGGCCTGTTTACCGGTGGCTTGGGTGCACACTATGGCGCGGAGGCGCTCGGCTGCACGGTGGTGCCGATGTCCGGCGGGCAAACCGAGAAGCAAGTACAACTGATCAATGACTTCCAGCCCGACATCATCATGGTGACGCCGTCTTACTGTTTGAATATCGCCGACGAGTTTGAACGCCAAGGCCTGGACCCCAAGGCGTCGTCATTGCGCGTGGGCATCTTTGGCGCCGAACCCTGGACCAACTCCATGCGCGAGGAGATCGAGAATCGCTTGGGTCTGGATGCCGTGGATATCTATGGTTTGTCTGAAGTGATGGGGCCCGGCGTTGCGCAAGAATGTATCGAAACCAAGGATGGCCCCGTGATCTGGGAGGATTATTTTCTGCCCGAAATCATCAATACCGAAACCCTGGAACCTAACCCCGACGGAGAATCCGGTGAACTGGTGTTCACCTCGCTCACCAAAGAGGCCATGCCGGTGATTCGTTATCGCACCCGCGATCTCACGCGCCTGCTGCCGGGTACAGCACGCACCATGCGGCGCATGGACAAGATCACGGGCCGCAGCGATGACATGTTGATCATTCGCGGCGTGAATGTTTTTCCATCACAAGTTGAAGAGCAAATCCTGACGCTGCCGGAGCTGTCACCACACTATCAGCTGGAGCTGCGGCGTGATGGCCACATGGACAATGTCGTTGTTAATGTGGAAGTCCGCAGTGAGTTTGATCACATCGACGATGACACGCGGGATGAGATCGCACGCGCCTTAAACCACAAAATCAAGTCCTATATCGGCATCTCCACCAAGATCAAGCTACTCGATCCCGAATCGATCACGCGCTCTCTGGGTAAAGCACAGCGCGTCGTTGATCGACGCCCCAAAGGCTGACAAAAAACCGCCCCGCCGGTGCGCCTTCCCTTGCAGAGGGTCCCCGGCGGGCGCGCCGAGCGCTTGCGGGCATACCCGAGCGGGTTGGTGGGATTTGTAATTGACGGATTGTTCACGTTAACATCACCTCAATTACGCTTGTGAAACCACTTATGAACACGCCCGCTTCACCCAATGCTGCCAATACGGAATTCAGCCGCCGCGTTGAGGCCTTGATTGACCGCTTTACCCAGCGACGCCCGGTGCGCGCTAATTCCTTGTTAGTCACCATTTTTGGCGATTCCATTTGCCCCCACGGCGGCACGGTTTGGCTCGGCAGCCTGATTAAGCTCGTGGACCCCTTGGGCATTAACCAACGGCTTGTCAGGACCTCCGTCTTTCGACTGACTCAAGAAGGCCTGCTGCGATCTGAACAAATCGGCCGACGCAGCTATTATTCTCTGACCAGCAAAGGCTTGCGCCAATTCGCCACGGCATCGATGCGGATTTACAATAACCGCAAGCCTGGTTGGGACGGTCGCTGGCGACTGGTGTTTACCTCGCTGGGCAATATCACTCAGGACGAGCGCGATAAAATCAGCCAAGAACTGCGCTGGCTCGGGTTCGGTCGCTTGGCCCCCGGCGTATTTGGCCACCCGACGGCGGATTTAGAGCCCGTACGCGAAGTGGTCCGCGACCTCAAGCTGGACAACAAAGTCGCTATCATGCTCGCCACGGCGCAAGACGACGAAGACTCCGCAACCCCCTCATCAGCCCTGGTTAAACAGTGCTTTGAGTTGGAATCGATGGACGCCGCGTATGAATCGTTCATCGATACCTACGACCCCATCCTCAACGCCGCACGCAAACTCAAGAAGTTTGAATCGGATCAGTGCTTTTTCCTGCGCACGCTGCTGATTCATGACTTTAGACGCATCTTGTTAGCGGAACCGGGGTTGCCGTTTGAGCTGATCCCAGAGCAGTCCGTCAGCCATCATGCCTGGACGATCACGCAGTCGCTTTACCACGTGGTGGCGCGCCCCGCCGAGGCGCATTTAATGCAAACCTGTGAAACCCAAAGCGGCCAACTACCGCCGGCGATGGACGAGTTCCAGGTGCGTTTTGGTGGGATTAAACAGGCATCCTAGTGCCTGACTGGCATCGCCTCGATGAGAGACTAGCTTAAGCTCGCCTGCATTAACCAGCCGACGGTGTCATAGAGTGCTGCTTGCTCCGTCTTACCCGATGCCAGTGCCTCATCAAAGTGCGCCAACTGCTGATGCGCGCTGGTGCCACGCTTGAGAATTTCTCGACCGTGTTCCACCTGCTCCACGCATTGCAGTGCCTCTGCGTCTTCACGAATGCGCGTGACGATCTCATCAAACAGCTGCTCATAGGGGATGATTTCTG
>DOIU01000478.1 GCA_003511825.1 Gammaproteobacteria bacterium
TGGATTATCCGGAGGCCGAGGACGAACTCACGCTGGTCAGACTCAACACCCAAGAACAATCCAACGAACAGAACGTCGCCAACTTAACGCCCATCCTGAATTCACAGCTGATTGAGGATATCCGACGGTTGGCAACGCGTACCGACGTTGATCCGCTCTTGTATCAGTACGCGCTCGATATTGTGAGAGCCACGCGCACCTATCCCGGCGTGCTTCACGGTGCCGGTGTACGAGGCAGCATCAACCTGATCAAGGCCGCCAAAGTCACCGCGATCATGGACGGCAGGAATTATCTGACCCCGGATGACATTAAATCCAATGCCATGCCGGGATTGCGTCACCGCATGGTGTTGTCGGCCGAACTTGAATTGGAGGGCGTGAGTGCCGACCAGGTGGTATTGCGTGTCCTTGAGTCTGTCGACGCACCACGCCAATGAACAGATCCGGGGTACGCCCTCATCGACGTTTGCTGATCCTGGGCGTGGCCCTGCTCGGCATTGTTGCCGTTGGCGCAAGTCTGCCTCACCCTGTTTGGCAGTCGCTCACTGCCATGCTTGCCATAGGTGCAGTGATTGTCGCGCTGTTTGATCTGTACAGAGCGTTGTTCGCGCCCACCATCGTGGTGTCGAGACAAGCGCCTACCAATCTCAGCCTACAAAAAAACTATGATTGCGCGCTATCGCTCATCAACAACGACCGGCGCACCCTGCACGTTGATATGCAGGAGCACTACCCGGCGGAGATCGAGCTGGCAGCAGACGACAGGCGATACACACTTGCGCCTTCCCACGAATGCACGATGACTTACCGCATGCGCGCCACCCGACGCGGATCACTGACATTAGCAGGCACCGAAATCAGACTCGATTCACCGCTGCGACTGTGGCAGAGCAACTGGCAGTTTGACAACGCCCACGGGATGAACGTCTATCCCGATTTTACCTTGGTGCGCAGTACCGACGCCCTGGACGGTGTGGTCAACACACCGGTCACTGGGCTGAAAAACTATTCACGTCGTGGCGAGGGCATGGAGTTTCATCAGTTGCGCGAAT
Source organism: Gammaproteobacteria bacterium (assembly GCA_003511825.1). Lineage (GTDB taxonomy): Bacteria > Pseudomonadota > Gammaproteobacteria > Granulosicoccales > Granulosicoccaceae > UBA7957. The sequence goes on from DOIU01000478.1 coordinate 1,053, forward strand.
ACCGTCGTGGCGACAGTTTGCGACAAATCGATTGGAAAGCGACCAGCCGGCGTCAGAAACTGATTTCTCGTGAATACCAAGAGGAACGGAACCAACAGATTATCGTGATGCTGGACGCCGGAAAGCGTATGAACGTGCGCACTGAAACAGGCTCCCATTTCGATACGGCGCTGGGTGCTTTGCTGATGCTCGGGCACACCGTGCTGCATCAGGGGGATTGGTTCAGCATGCAGAGCTTTGGTGTCAGTGAACGCTGGCTGCCCAATGTGAAAGGTGCGCAAGATATCGCGCGTGTGATGAACCATTTCTACGATTTGTACCCGGAGGATTGCGCCAGCGATTATCTCCGTGCAGCGCAAGCCCTGGTGGAGAAAAAGCCCAAACGTGCACTCGTCCTGCTGGTGACCACCTTGGGCAGTGAAGACTTTAGCGACCTGATGCCTGCGGTTGAGCTACTGCAGCAACATCATCTCGTTGCCGTCGTATCGATCAAAAATCAGGCCATTACTGACGTGCTGAATACACCTGTAGAATCTGATCAGGATGCTAATACGTATTGCGCGGCACTCGAATTGGAGCAAGAACAGATACGGAATATATCCCGACTGTCAAAGACGGGCGCGATCTGCGGCGAGTTCTCTCCGGCCCAGCTTCTGCCGGCTGCATTGAACATCTATCTCAGTGTGAAACGCGGGGGCTTGTTGTAAAAAAAACCTGCGACCGGAGATCGCAGGTTTCTCGGCGTGAACGATTGCAGTGATTACGCGGCTTGCTGAAGCGGAGGCGTCTCGCCTGAATCCCTGTCGTTATTATTCATTGATTGCTTGTCAATGGCCTGATTGATTTTGTATTGCAGGTAAATGTGGGAGAAAAAGAAGGTCAATATTGGGCCGACTTTTACCGGTGATTCACTGCCTGCATTGATGATCGACTTGAGCCGATTGCGCGTCGAGAATACACACATATAGAAACTCACAATTGTGGTGAGATAGAGCCCTAGGATCACAAAGAGGTTACTTAAAACCGATCCGCCTATAAACGGCGCAATATTTAATGCAACGACCGACACGATTGTCACGATCAGCGGAACAAAGCTCAGTTTTTTGTCGGTGTTTTCGTTGACGCAGCGGCCTCGATTGTACAGCCAATAGTATCCGTAGAATCCGAGGGTAATCACCGACAGAAAAAAGACGCCCCAGGCGCTGAACCTCTTGAAATTCAGAATCGGGGACTGGCCATCAGCGGCTTGGTGTAGGTTTGATTCGGGGGCTTTATAGACGTTGCTGTCTTGCATTGTTAGTGTCTCTTGAAGGATACAGCGTTGAACATAGTAACCGCCTTGGCGCTCAATATCGGGAACAATGCTGTTGATGGGCCGCTCAAGGCGATTGTCTCAATTACAGCTGAATGTGTACTGTGTACCCTTGCCTTAGCGTCTTGCTCTTATAGGTAGTGAGTGCAAAATCAGAAAAGTATGACCCGGTTCAGAATATTACTCATGCCTTGCTCATGCGCCATTTACACCTGACTCAACACCACCGCCGCGTTCACGCCCCCAAAACCCAGGCCATTGCACAACGCGTGCGTCACGCGGGTGCTGCGGGCCTGTAAAGGCACAAGGTCAAGTTCGCTCATGCTGTCATCGGGTGTTTCCAGGTTGATCGTTGGCGGTAGGCAATCCTGGCGTACAGCCATGGCCGTGAAGATGCTTTCGACGCCGCCAGCCGCCCCGAGTAGGTGGCCAGTGGCGGATTTGGTGGACGATACCGGCACCGTCGGCAAATGCTCACCGAACACGTTTCGCAAGGCTGTGATTTCTGCGTTGTCACCGACCGGTGTTGAGGTTGCATGGGCGTTGACGTAGTCGATCGCGTCGGGTGTCAACCCAGCCATATCCAGCGCCGTGCGCATGGCCGCAGCGCCACCAGAACCGTCCTCAGACCCAGCGGTGATGTGATACGCATCGGCACTGGTGCCGTAGCCACTGAGAACGGCCAACGGTTGTGCGCCACGTGATTGCGCGTGCTCGAGTGTTTCAATCACCAGTAGGCCCGCGCCTTCTCCCATCACAAAGCCATCGCGCGCCTGATCGAAGGGGCGTGAGGCTTGCGCTGGCGCGTCGTTGCGGGTGGAGAGCGCTTTCATTGCATGGAAGCTCGCCAGGGACAGCGGGTCGACACAGGCTTCTGTGCCGCCGACCAGCGCGACTTGCGCCTCGCCGCTGCGAATCAGACGCATGCCATCAC
>DOIU01000160.1 GCA_003511825.1 Gammaproteobacteria bacterium
TGCCACTTGTTGCACCAATACAGCCGATACCAAAGGACGTGTGAGCCATCAGGCTCCGCATGCGGGTATTGTTGGGTGCCGGGGTTTTAGACCCCATCACTCCTGCCCCCATACCCGGCTGCATCAGAAAAAACGGCGCGACCACCGTCATCAGACCAAACAAAACTGCAGGCATGAGGCTTGGGTCCCGCGCCCAGTCCAGGCCCACGATCGATAACAGCATGGCCGCAAAAATCACCCCGATGAGGTAGTGTACGCCCCATCCCAACGCTTTCTCACCCGGTACAGACGCTGACTGTGCGATGGGCGCATGAAAAAAGCGGCCGCTTGGCATATGCCCCAGCCAACGACCCACCAGCGCATAATCCAAAGACGGCACGCCCCATACTCGCTTGATGAACAGTGCCCAGATATCCATCACAACCGTGGCACCGCAACCGATTAATAGGGCGTAGATCAAAAACGTCATTCCGCATTCTCCTGTGCGCTTTCTTTCATCCGAGCTGAGTCTAGCCGCAAAGCAGCACGGCGGATATTCGTATTCCCTGAAGGCAGAGTTCAACAAACCCAAAGGCGATGAGGGCGCTCGGCAACGCAACGGCAAGACGCAGACAATCAATTCACAAGATCAATGAGAATGCAACATAATACAGGCGCGCCTGCTCGCTAGGCGCGCCCCACCAATTTGAGGATGGATGACACCGTCGCGAGCAGCGGATCTTGGTTTCGTCCAGGCAGATAGGCAAACATCACGCTGATCGATTTTTGCACTTCGCACACCAATTCAATATCGCCGTTCGAGCAGGCCTCTTTGGCGGTATCCGTGTGCAGCAGACCGATGCCGACACCCCCCGCGATCAGCGCGCGCATCACATGCTCCCGATCAATCGTGATGATATTTTTGGGGCGGAAATTGTGTCGCCGAAACAATTGCTCCGCCGCTTGCGCGCAACAAGTATGCGCATTGGGGCGAATCCATGGCTTTTGTGCCAACACTTGCCAATCGGGCTCGGCCTGAGTCCCCTGCCCCAAGGTCCCCGGCGGCGCCGCCAGGAAAATACCAAAGCGTGAAATCTCAATCGTGCTGATGCTTGAGGGCGGATGCTTATCCTCGATATAAAAACAACCATCAATGTCTTCGCGCGATAAGGCTTCGAGCATGGCCTTAGAATGACTGTAGTGTTCAATCTGTGTATCGACGCTGGGAGCGCGGTCCGACAGTGCCGAGAGCAAGCGTCCCAGTGACTCGGTGGCTGACTCACTGCTTACGCCAATCGTTAGCTTGCCGCTGAGATGCTTCTTCAATGCGCCGGCTTCTTCCAGCAACCCCCGGTGGGCATTCAAGGTTTCTTCGGCTTTGACCAACAGGCGATCGCCGTCGCGCGTCAACCGCATGCCGCGACCGGTTCGCTCAAACAGGACCAGCCCAGTCGCGTCTTCAATGGCTTTGATATGCCCACTCACCTCCGGCTGGCTCAAAAACAGTCGCTCGGACGCGCGTGCTATCGTGCCCTCCTGAGCGACAGTCACGAATGTCTTAAGCTGATAGATTTCCATGGTTCCACTGCCGAAGGTAACGCGGGTTGCCGCCACGCTGCGTCGCGACGGCTTTTGTTCTGTGCGACCGATAGCGCGAGATCGTAGGGCTCATCGTTACGAGCCGTTGTTGGATTGTACGCTGGAAAAGTATACCTTGTGATCTGAACCACCGCGATCAGATGCATGATTCCGCAGGTACCAGTATGATGTGAGGGGCCTTAAGTCTATGCTCAGCGCCTAGACGCATTGACCCAAGAGAATGGGAGGGCATTGAACGGGATGCCTGCTGAAAGCCTCTGCATCCCGTTCAATCAAGCCAGATCGCTTACCGTAATCGGGCAATGGTTTCCAGCGCACCGGGAATGACGGTCAACACCTCCCAGTTAGTCGGATCAGTCGTATCGTAGACTGTGCTTTCAGTGAAGTCGTCATTGATTCGATTGTTCCAGGCCGTCAGGCTATCGCCGTTGGCGAATGAACCGTAATGTACCCGATGGCCAGTCGGCTCCGCACCGACAATTTTGGTGACGCCAGCCGCTTCATTGCCGAGTTCAAGACTGTGGAATTCCCACACGATCTGTCGAGTTGCTTCATCAATATTGTCCACGGTAATCGGATCGGCTGTATCAGAGTAGATCAGTGTATAAGCCGTGTTGCCGGTGCCCGTCATGATGGCATAGGCGGGACGACCGTCTTCCGTCAGTGTCGTCATATCAACGTAGTACTCGTCGTCCCATCCGTCTGCGCCGGCTTTCATACGGATAATACAAGGCGCGAACGAGCCTTCAGCACCAATGGCGTGTTGCGCGGCGATATCCGGCGACGCTGCGAAATAAAGATTGCCGGCTGTATCGACGGCTGACGCGGAGACGCTGCCACACTGCGTAGAGGCATCAACGGTCACGGTGTCAGTCTTGGTATCCACGATCACCAGCTTGCTAAGGGCGACAGGTGACCAGTCATCTTTGTAGAAAGTGATAGGTACGACGACGCGATCGCCATCAATCGCCGGGAAAATAGACCAGCGATTGGGGTAATCAGCTTCAGCATGCTCGGATAGATCAACCGTGGTCGTGATGGTCATTGTCGTCGGGTTGAATATGATCACCTGCATGGTTTCGAAATCGACAATAACGCCCTTTTCAGCCGAGAAAATCTTACCTGAGCGCATGGCGTTTCTAGCATCAGTGATGCCGTGAGCACTGAAGTCCATCTCCGCATCCAGGGCAAACTCGTTGCTGTTGCTGATCACGTAGCGCTGCAGTCGCGACGTATTGTCCACGGCCAAATGAAAAACCGTTTCTGTGTCATCGCCACTTTCGTTCACATTGACATAGTGATAACCATCAATGGCCAAGGCTTGTTCCCGATTGAATTCGGTATTGGTGTCGAGGCTGTCTGTCAGGTAAATCAGGCTGATACCGTCATCGGTTGACCATTCCGTAGATTTCACTAGGTACAGCGGGCTCTCACTGCTCGAGCCGTTATCCGATCCGTTTGCAGAACCATTCTCGGCACCATTGCCGGAACCGTTCGTGGCACCGTTGTCAGGGCTGTCATCGTCGTCATCACTGCATGCTGTTAAGTAAAAGCTGATTGATGCGAGCAATAGAGTTTGAAAGAGCAGCGTTTTTATTTTCATAGGGTTTTCCTTATACAAAGATTGATCATGGTGCGGCCAGCACAACTGGTACCCGTTCACTGTGAGTGAGCCTGACGGATCCGATGCTATTCGGTTAACAGTGGTAATGAGAATTGTTCACGATTGCATTCTCAAGTACAGCATTGTTGCAATTGTTACATTCAGCGTCGTCGAGAAAGTAGCCGCTTAGGCAGCAGGCAACATGATCGACATGCACAGCCCACCGGCAGCTCGGTTAGACGCGCTGATGCGGCCACCCACCGCTTTGAGTTGCCGTTGCGCCAGCGACAGACCGAGGCCGAAACTGCTGGAGTCAGATGCGCGTGATTGATCGACCCGGTAGAAGGGCTGAAATATGGTCTCGAGCAACGGCTCGGGCACGCCTGGGCCACGGTCTTTGATGGTCACGCGGTAGGCATCAGCGGCATAGAGCAAGTCGACCTCAACCGCTTCGCCCTCCTGGGTGAAACGCAAGGCATTGCGCACGATATTCTCCAGTGCCTGCCCCACGGCGCGGTGATTGGAGCGCTTCAGTTCGGCGCTGTCCGGTAAACGCGTGATGATTTGTCGGTCGGGGAACTCAAAGCGCGCGTCATCGACGATGACGTCGATCAGGTCGACCAAGTCAAGATCCTCGTGTTCTAACATCGGGCGTTCGTTCTCCAGCCACGCCAGAGTCAGGGTGTCTTCCACGAGGCGGCGGATATGTTGGGATTCACGGTGCACGCGTTGCAGATTCAGATCACCCGTCTGCTTCCCTCTCGCGTTGTCGACCGCCATTTCGAGGCGTGTCAACGGCGTGCGCAATTCGTGTGACAGGTCGGCGATCAATTGGCGTTGGCTAACGATGAGCTCACCGATACGCGCTGCCATCTGATCAAAGGTATTGGCCAATTCCGATAACTCGTCATTGCGGTTGCCGAGGCTATGACTGACGCGCACCGACAGATTGCCCTGACTGAGATCCTTGGCCGCCCGTTCCAGCTTGCGCAATGGCTGCATAATATGGCGGTACAACAACACCACGAGAATCCCGAGAAGGACCAGAGGCAGGAACACGTGTAACAGTATCCGCACAGTGTTCCAGTAACTGCCCGGACGCATGCGGTCAGGCAGCACGAGGACCAGGCTGGCATTTTCCTGTTCGAACGGCACTTCCATTAACGGATTATGGGCAA
>DOIU01000169.1 GCA_003511825.1 Gammaproteobacteria bacterium
TCCATATTGCCCTGCAAGGCGACGCGATCACGCGTAAGTTGTCGCGCTTGAGATAAATTTGTCGTCCAATCTACCCCCAATGCGTCGCAGCCGCTGTCCGCCATTTTGTCTAGCCATTGACCGCCATTCTTAGTGAACAATACTACTGGGATACGTTGGCCTTCATGGTCTCGATGCAGGCCTTCGAGTACTCGTTCCATATAGGTTAGGGAGAATGCCAGGTAGTTCTTCGGGGAGAGCGCGCCACCCCAGGTGTCAAATATCATCACTGCCTGGGCTCCAGCCGCAATTTGCGCGTTGAGATAGGCGACCAGTGCGTCGGCAATTTTGCTGAGCAGCCGGTGAAGCTGATCGGGTTGGCCAAACAGCAAGCCTTTCACTTGCGCAAAGTCTTTGCTACCGCCGCCTTCCACCATGTAGGTTGCTAGCGTCCAAGGGCTGCCGCAGAATCCGATCAGCGGGACTTGCCCGTTGAGCTCGCGACGAATGGTTCGGACAGCATCCATCACGTAACGCAGTTCAGATTCAGGGCCAGGGCAAGGTAGGGCGTCGATGTCGCGCGCGCTGCGCACGGGGTCCTTAAACCGCGGGCCTTCGCCAGCTTCAAAGTACAGTCCGAGGCCCATGGCATCGGGGAGAGTGAGGATATCGGAAAACAGGATTGCCGCATCCAGCGGAAACCTGCGTAACGGCTGCATCGTGACTTCACAGGCAAGCTCGGGGTTTTTGCACAAACTGAGAAAGTCGCCGGCTTGTGCGCGAATTTCTCGGTACTCTGGCAGGTAGCGTCCGGCTTGGCGCATGACCCATACGGGGGTGCGTGGCACTGGCTTGCGTAATAGTGCGCGTAATAAAAGATCGTTTTTTAGCTCGCTCATGATACCGCCTGTGGGTTTGGTCACGCAGCGTTTACCCGCTGATCGTCGGAATGATGGGTGCCAACGTCAATCATGGCACTGAGTTCCGCAACACCATATTCTAGCATCGCGAGGCAGATGACAGCACCTCATAAACCCGTGCAAAGGGCTGAGGCGTATTGAAAGAGAGGTAGCGTTAAGCGTTGCCTAAGAGTCCGCGGACTTTTGTACTAACGACGCTCATATCAGCGCGTCCCTGCAGCTCGGGTTTGAGTATACCCATCACCTTGCCCATGCCTTTGATGTCACTTGCGCCAGTCTTTTCGATGGCAGCACGGACCAGTGCATCAATTTCCTCGTCACTGAGGGCTGCAGGCATAAATGTCTGGATGATCTCAAGTTCTTGTTTTTCTGTGTTGCTGAGGTCATCCCGCCCAGCTTTATCAAACTGAGCGATAGATTCACGTCGCTGTTTACACATTTTATCAAGCACAGCAACAACTTGATCATCAGTCAGCTCGATTCGCTCATCGACCTCGCGCTGCTTAATAGCGGCACTGATCATGCGCAACGTCGCCAAGCGGGCCTTTTGGCCGCCCTTCATGGCGGCTTTAATGTCGTCGTTGATGCGATTTTTGAGCGAACTCATACTGTGCTCTGGCTTGGTTTAGCCTGGGGATTCGTGAAAAAAAGCAAGGTTCAGTAAAGTCTGATGCGTCGCGCAGCTTCTTTTGCGAGTTTTTTCTGATGGCGCTTTACTGCAGCGGCAGCTTTGCGCTTTCTTTCCGCTGTGGGTTTTTCGTAAAATTCGCGGCGGCGAGTTTCGGTTAAGACGCCCGCTTTCTCGCAAGAGCGTTTGAAGCGGCGCAGGGCCATTTCAAAGGGTTCGTTTTCTTTAACGCGTACTGATGGCATTGATTGTGAGTTCCTTAAGGTCCCGGAACGACCGGGTAAGAAAATAGGGTGAAAAACCCGCCAATTATAGCGGGCAATCATGTATATGCAAAACTATTTCGTCTGTGGGGCGGTATTATGAAGTTGATCGATCTCAGGGAGTGGCTGGTTGCGTGAATATTGTGGGTTTTGAGTCATCATGCGATGAAACAGGTGTGGCCATTTACAACACGGATCGAGGCTTGAGCGCCCATGTGCTCCACAGTCAGGTCAGTTTGCATAGCCAATACGGTGGTGTTGTTCCCGAGCTCGCGTCGCGGGATCATGTCCGAAAAATTAGCCCCTTGTTTCGCGCAGCGTTGGATCAGGCAGGGATGGAAGCCGGTGAACTGGACGGAGTAGCTTGTACCGTTGGGCCCGGATTGGCAGGCGCCTTGTTAGTCGGGGCGAGTGCAGCGAAAGGGTTGGCGTGGACGTTGGGTGTGCCGTTTATCGGTGTGCATCACATGGAGGGGCATTTATTGGCTCCCATGCTGGAGGCGGGTTGGCCGGGATTTCCTTTTATCTCACTGCTGGTGTCGGGAGGCCATACGTTGCTCGTTCGCGTGGATGGTATTGGTCACTATCGGGTGCTGGGTGAGTCCGTGGACGATGCTGCCGGAGAAGCTTTTGATAAAACTGCAAAAATGCTGGGGCTTGGCTACCCTGGTGGTCCCAAGTTAGCGGCTCTGGCCGAGCAGGGCGATACCGGCCGATTCCGATTTGCCCGACCCATGACAAATCGCCCAGGGCTTGACTTCAGCTTCAGTGGCCTGAAGACGGCCGCGATTACCGCCTTACGTGATACCCCCGGTTACCCTGAGCTGGCTGCTGACGTTGCCGCTGGGTTCCAGGACGCTGTCATTGATACGCTGCGCATCAAGTGCGAGCGTGCCTTGCGCCAGGAAGGGTTGACTCGCTTGATTGTCGCGGGTGGGGTGGGAGCTAATCAGCGCCTGCGACGCACGTTCAAATCGCATTTTGCCAAACAGGGCGTCACGGTGTTTTATCCGCGTATTGAGTTCTGTACGGATAACGGTGCGATGATCGCGCTTGTGGGTGGTCTGCGCTTGCGTGCCGGGCAGTGTGAGACTGGGGCTGCGATCATCCGGCCGCGCTGGTCGCTGGAAGAGTTGCCCGCTTTGCCAGGGAGCGCTGGACCCTGATCAGGCGTTGTTCTTTTTCTTATCGCCGATACGCGGTTCAGTGCCCGCCAGAATGCGCTGTACATTCGCTCGGTGGCGCCAAAAGAGTAAGACGCTGATCCCGATCATGACCAGCGCAAAACTGATTTGGCCAGTGGCCACCCACGCGTATAAGGGCGCCAGTGCAAAGGCTGACAGTGCTGCGAGCGACGAAATTCGAAAGGTGAGGCTGACCGCAAGCCAGGTTGCTGCCAAAAGTAAGCCGCTGATCCAAGACAAGCCAAAGGTTGCGCCGATCGCGGTTGCGACGCCTTTTCCGCCCTTAAAGCCAAAAAACAACGGGAACAAGTGTCCTAAAAAAGCGGCCAATGCCGTTGCAGCAATAATTTCAAGCGGGGCATCTAACGCCTTTGCGAGTATGACGGGTAATAGCCCCTTTAGCATGTCGCCAACCAATGTTGCCGCTGCAGCTTTGCGCCCGCCTATGCGCAGCACGTTGGTCGCGCCTGGGTTGTTTGAGCCACTGGCCCGAGGATCGGGCAAGCCGGCGAGCTTACAGGTGATGATTGCCGTGGATATCGAGCCCAACAGGTAGGCGAGTACAGGTAATAGCAAGGACAGCATGTGAGGGCATCGCGAATTTGAGTGTGCGTATTCTAGCGAAAATGGCGTAAATTACACGTCTCGCAGAAACGCTTAACGCATAAGGTCAATCAATGATTGCAGGTGGCAGAAGCCCAGATCCTGTTGCAGTCCGACGTGTATACGATCATGTTGCAAGCAAGTATCGCCATGCTGCAGAGGTGGCGCGGGAAATCGAGCGTCGTTTGCATACGCGGCTGGCGTATTTGGACATAGCGCCCACGCGTATCCTCGATATCGGATCAGGTACCGGCGACTACCTCAGGGTGTTGCAAAAGCGCTACCCGCGCGCTGATGTGATGGGGGTTGATCTTTCGTGGGGTATGCTGCAGCAGAGTGAGCCGCGCCGGTGGTGGCAGAAGCGGGCCATATTGGTGCAAAGTGACGCGAAAGCACTGCCTTTTGCCGATGGCAGCTTCGATCTTATCACCTCCAATCTGATGCTGTTTTTCGCGCCTGATATCAAAGCGGTCTTTGCGGAGGTGAATCGTGTCTTGGCGCCCGGTGGGGCACTACTTTTCTCGACCCTTGGCCCTCAGTCTTTCCAATCCCTCGGTGCCGTACTGAGAGGCTCAGAACCAGATGTCGACTACATTGACTTCCCCGATATGCATGATGTGGGTGATGCGATGGTGGCTGCCGGGCTGGCGCAACCCGTCCTTGACAGCGACGCTATCACACTTCAGTACTCCACCGTGCCCGCGATGTTGGAGGAAGTGATTGCCTGTGGTGGTCTTAACCTTGCGAGGGCGCGTCGTCGAGGACTCACATCACCGTCACGGCGAGAAACATTGCAAGCCGCATTCGTTCGTCAGGGAGTCCAGTCTATTGATCTTGAGGTCGTTCAAGGGCATGCATGGAAAGGGGCGCCTCGGTCCTCTGCGGGGGTGCCAGCCTCCACCCTGCCTGAAAGGTATATACCGCTAAAGAAAATGCTATCTAAGTGAATAAGGGCTTGTATATCGCGTGATTTCCTTGCCTGTTCGAGATGCTGGAATAGCTGGATGGGCCGGGTATTTCGCTTGTGTGAGCCATGTCGTTTCTGTAGGATTGGCTACAATTGATAAAAATCAATTACAAAAAAAATAACAAGAGACTGCGGGCAAGATAGCACCTTGAGCAGGGGATGATTCGAACCGAGGCCAGTAATAATAACGAATCATGCCGTATAGTCGTTCAGGCCAATTGCTCAATGGGATGGCGTGAAAACCTCATTCTGGCGGCATCATTAGCGGTGCTCAGTATCGGGCTCGCCACTGCGCTAGCGCTGATGGGGCTCTGGCTAGTGCTCCCGTTTGCCGGGCTGGAGATCCTCGCTTTAGTGTGGGCGTTGCATCACACGTTGGTACGTCTTGAGGCGAAAGAGGTCATTACGATTGATAATGAACTGATCGTCGTCGAGTGGGGGACGCGTGGTATGCAGCGTCGGGTTGAAGCGCAACGTCAATGGAGTCGCTTGCGATTTCTTCTACCTAATAGTCCTTTCGAGGTTGGCCTGCTGTCTCTACTCATACACAATAAAAGCTATATGCTGGGTTCTGCGCTCGGCAGAGAAGAAAAAAAAGAACTTTTTAAAGAGTTGAAAGTGCACTTTAGTGCGAGTCAAGTCATCTGCGTTACAGATTGCTGACTAGGAGGGAGGCGCTCTTGAGCGTGAAGTACGTGCCGGTCAAGCATGTGGTGGTTCGTTCTCTCCATTGATGTTCAAGCAAGATTGCATTTATTGGATGGAGAAAACGAGTGATTAAGTTCAAACCCGTCGCGGTGGTGGCCTTGATCGGCTGTCTACTTACCTTGTTGCCGATGCGTCTGATGGCGGGTTGGGATGAGCTCAACATGACGCAAGGCGTCACCCAGGTGAGTCAGGATGTGTACGAGATACACATGATGATTTTCTGGGTATGCTGCGTGATCGGTGTTGGCGTCTTTGGCGTGATGTTCTACTCAATCTGGCGCCATCGCAAATCGCAAGGCGCAGTCGCTGCAACCTTTCATGAAAGTACCACCGTAGAAATTATCTGGACAGCGATTCCCTTCGCCATTCTTATTGGCGTTGCTATCCCTTCCGCGAAAACTCTTATCGCTATGGAAGATACCTCAAACGCTGAGCTGACCATCAAGGTCACAGGTTATCAGTGGAAATGGCACTACGAGTATCTTGATTCGGGCGTTAATTTTTTCAGTACCCTTCACCATGACCACAATGCTGCGCGACAGCTCGGCGCTGATGTGGACCTGAGTCAATTTGAGCACTACCTCAAAGAAGTGGATAACCCCTTGGTTGTTCCCGTGGGTGTCAAAATTCGCTTTTTGCATACCGCCAATGATGTTATTCATTCTTGGTGGGTGTCAGACTTGGCGTTAAAGAAAGACGCGATTCCAGGGTTTATTAATGAAAACTGGACAGTCATCAATGAGCCCGGTGTTTATCGTGGCAAATGCGCCGAACTGTGTGGCCGCGACCACGGATTCATGCCGGTTGTTGTGAGAGCCGTCTCTCAAGACGATTTTGCGAGCTGGTTGCAACAGCAGCATGCCGCGACGGATTCGCCGAAGTCCCGTCAAGCCGTGTCTACGACATCGTCCAACGATGTCCAGCCTCAACGAACAGCAGTGAACTAACAGGAGCCGATCGAATGAGTTCTACGACGACAGCAGATCATCATGATGAGCATCACGATCATGGACCGCAAAAGGGCCTCGCGCGTTGGCTGTTCACCACAAACCATAAAGACATAGGGACTCTTTATCTGTGGTTTAGTCTGATTATGTTTTTCGTTGGCGGTTTTATGGCTTTGATTATCCGTGCTGAGTTGTTTCAGCCGGGTATGCAAATCGTCGATCCGATGTTTTTTAATTCCATGACGACCATGCACGCCATTGTGATGATCTTTGGTGTGGTGATGCCCGCATTCGTGGGACTGGCGAACTGGATGATCCCGATGATGATCGGTGCGCCGGATATGGCATTGCCTCGCATGAACAACTGGAGTTTCTGGATCATGCCGTTTGCATTTGCCATGATGCTCGGCACGTTATTCACAGACTCGGGTGGACCGGCAGGGGGCCGGACCTTGTACCCACCCTTGGTTTTGCAGGGTGGGGACAGCTTTGCGTTTGTTGTCTTTGCCATTCATTTTATGGGGATTTCTTCGGTCATGGGGTCCATCAATATTGTTGCGACCATTTTTAATATGCGCGCGCCGACCATGCCCCTGATGAAAATGCCGCTATTCGTGTGGACCTGGCTGATTACTGCCTATCTATTGATTGCGACGATCCCCGTGTTTGCCGGTGCGGTGACCATGTTGTTGACTGACCGCTACTTCGGTACCAGCTTTTTCAATGCCGCAGGCGGTGGTGATCCGGTCATGTTCCAGCATATTTTCTGGTTCTTTGGTCATCCTGAAGTCTACATCTTGATCTTGCCAGCCTTTGGCGTGGTTTCGCAGATTATTCCTACTTTCGCGCGCAAGCCTCTGTTTGGTTACGCATCAATGGTATACGCCACGTGATCAATTGCCTTCCTGTCGTTTATTGTGTGGGCGCACCACATGTTTACTACAGGGATGCCAGTCGCCGGGCAGCTGTTCTTCATGTTTTCAACCATGATGATTGCGGTGCCAACGGGTGTAAAAGTCTTTAACTGGGTGGCGACGATGTGGCGAGGATCAATGACGTTCGAGACGCCTATGTTGTTTGCTCTCGGGTTTTTGGTCATGTTTACCATTGGCGGATTTTCGGGTTTGATGTTAGCGCTCACGCCGGCGGATATTCAATACCACGATACCTACTTTGTCGTGGCGCACTTCCACTATGTCCTTGTGCCTGGCGCAATATTCTCCTTGCTGGCGGCGACCTATTACTGGATTCCCAAATGGACGGGGAATATGTATGACGAGAAGCTGGGTAAGCTGCATTTTTGGTTGTCTTCAATTTTCGTGAATGTGCTGTTCTTCCCAATGCACTTTGTCGGACTTGCGGGTATGCCAAGGCGTATCCCTGACTACAGCTTGCAGTTTGCAGACTGGAATATGGTCGCCAGTATCGGTGCGTTTGGCTTTGGCTTTGCGCAGTTGATCTTCGTTTACGTCGTGGTCAAATGCATACGCGGTGGTGAAAAGGCGACCGATGAGGTTTGGGAAGGGGCTGATGGTCTGGAGTGGACGGTAGCATCGCCAGCGCCTTATCACACGTTATCTACACCGCCGATTGTAAAATGATGAGTCAGGATCTTCGTGCGGTTGACGGTATGCGTAGCGGCAAAAGCGAACGGGAGGAATCGATGCGCGAGAGCAGCAGCTGGTTTAAAAAATACCGTCTGCCTCTCACGCTCGCTGCAGTTGCATTATGCTTTTACATCGCAGGTATCCTGTCGGTGGTGATGCAAGGGTGCTAAGAGATGTCAGCCAGCGACAAGCCCGTTACCAGAACTGTGGTCAAACACCTGCTGGTTGTTGTCGGAATGTTTGGTTTTGGCTATCTCATGGTGCCACTGTATGACATCATCTGTGACGTAGCTGGCTTAAACGGTAAAACCGGTCGCGCTGAGGCAAACGTAGCTCAGGCCGTTGTCGCGGATGCTGACCGCCAAATTACCGTTGAATTTGTCGGGATCATTAATGGCTATGGCGGTTGGGAGTTTGCGCCCAACCAAGTCTCCATGCGTGTCCATCCGGGTAAGTTGTACAACACCAGCTATTTCGCGCGTAATCTCAGCAATTTTGCTGTGGCTGGGCAAGCAGTGCCCAGTGTGGCACCGTCTGCTGCGGCCAAGTACTTCAATAAAACCGAGTGCTTTTGCTTTACGCGACAAGTCTTTGAAGCGGGTGGCGAGCGCGATATGCCGTTGACCTTTATCATCGATCCGGACATTCCGCACACGATTGACACGGTCACACTCTCTTACACATTTTTTAAGCTGGACGAAAATGCGGGAGCGCCACCTGCTGGCGAAGACACCGCGCTCGTCTCTCGGGATAACACATACCGCAGTGACATGATTGAGGTGGATTCTTAAATGAGTACAGCATCAGACTATTACGTGCCGCATGTGGCACGCTGGCCAATTGTCGGTTCCGTCGGCCTTGCCTTGTTTTTTTACGGCTTTGGCAATCTCTTGAACGGATATGACTCTGGCAAACCCTACCTCTATGCAGGGATTGCGGTCATGGTCATTATGATGATTGGGTGGTTTGGCGAGGTGATTCGAGAAAGTGAGTCTGGCGTCTACAGCCCTCAAGTGGATACG
This sequence comes from Gammaproteobacteria bacterium, assembly GCA_003511825.1. Classification (GTDB taxonomy): domain Bacteria; phylum Pseudomonadota; class Gammaproteobacteria; order Granulosicoccales; family Granulosicoccaceae; genus UBA7957. The sequence continues at coordinate 8,829 of DOIU01000169.1, forward strand.
TCCTTCCGCATGGGAATGATGTGGTTCATTTTCTCGGAGGTGATGTTTTTTGCCGCATTTTTTGGCGCTTTGTTTTACGCGCGTATTTTCTCCGGGCCTTGGATTGGTGGAGAAGGTGGCGGCGGAGCGCCATTGACGAATGCAGTGCTCTGGCAAGGGCACGATTACACCTGGCCCTCGAATGGGCCCGATAATTTAGGGGGCAGTTACGAGGCTATGGGGTGGTTCGGGTTACCCCTGCTGAATACTCTGATCCTGTTAGCCAGTGGTGTCACAGTCACTATCGCTCACCACGCAATACAAGCAGGAAACCGAAAGAAAATGGTGATTTGGTTGCTGGCGACCGTGTCCTTAGGATTTCTATTCGTGTTTTTTCAGGCTGAAGAGTACATACATGCCTATGGCGAACTGAATCTGACGATGGAAACCGGTATTTACGGGTCAACGTTTTATATGCTCACAGGGTTTCACGGTTTTCATGTGACGATGGGCGCAATTATTCTGTTGATTGTGATGTTGCGAGGTATGCGTAGCCACTTTTCGGCCAGTAATCACTTTGCGTTTGAAGCTGCGGCTTGGTATTGGCACTTTGTTGACGTGGTTTGGCTCGGCTTGTTTATCTTTGTCTACATTTTGTAGAGGGGTAGAGGCATCGTTAAAACGGTACGGGGTTGGTTTTCAGTAGGCCGGTTGCAAAGGCAATGATGATAACCACAATCGCTAATACAGAAATAGCGATGCGTAAGGTGAGTGCTTTGACAGTGCGTTTGGTTTCTCCCTTATCCTTGACCAAGAAAAACAGGCCAGAAAAAAGGCTAACGATGACAAACAGCAACAGTATGACGACAATAAACTTTACAAAGAGCATAGCGAGAAAGCCACAGACAAAGGTGAATTATTATAGCCAAGATTAACAGATAATTGACGGGGTATCCGGGTTAGCGATGAAGCTGCTTGGCTATCACTTTACGCCGGGTTTTTGGCCAAGTGTTGCGTTTTTGATATTGCTCCCTTTGTTTTTGTCTTTGGGGTTCTGGCAGCTGGAGCGTGCAGCTGAAAAACGGAATCTGTTGGCGCAATTTGACGAAAAAATACAACTGCAACCGCGTAACTTTGACCAAATAGACCCGCTGGTTGCAACAATGGTACCGGTAAGACTGACGGGGAAATTTATAACCGAGCAGTTTTTGCTTGACAATCGCGTACACAAGGGGCAGCCAGGTTTTGAGGTGCTCAGTGCGTTCAAGCTCGATAACGATGGGCGCGTGGTGTTGGTGAATCGTGGCTGGGTTGCTGTGGGCAGGAGTCGCGACAACTTACCGAGTCTCGATTCGGCAGGGTTGACGGCTGTTGAGGTTGTCGGCTTGTTTACCCGCCCATCCAGTGCGCTGAGGCTGGGAGAGGCTATTGCCAAGCCAGAAGCCGATTGGCCATTGCTTGTCAATTATTTGGATTACGATGCGATGGGGGCGGCATTGAATCAGTCTCTGATTCCGGGCGTGGTGCAGCTTTCGGCACCTAAAGGACCCTATCCGCGCATCTGGCAGCCCGTTGCGCATGGGCCTGAGAAGCATTATGCCTACGCATTACAATGGTTTGCGATTGCTCTTGTTCTCAGTATTTTGTACGTCGTGTTGAACAGCAGAAAGGTTAAGCACCTGTAGTATACTATGAGCACTTATGTGATAGACAAAGCCGCGCAGAGACGATCCAGGATTAAGCTGATTGGGGTGTTGTTGATCTTTGCAGGCCCGCTGTTCCTGGCGTTTGTTTGGTTACAGATGGTCAAAAGTGGTGCGGTTGTGGCCACGTCCACCCATGGCGAATTGATTTCGCCCGCTCGGCCGTTATCGGCGTTTGAGCTTCAGGATGTTGATGGCAAGGCGTTTGGTCCAGATCAGTTGAATTCCGTCTGGACACTGTTGTATTTTACGCGAGGCCAATGCAGTGAGCGCTGTGAAACGAATCTCTATCACATGCGGCAGGTGCGCCTGTCACTGAATAAGAACATGACGCGGGTCCAGCGAGTCGCCGTGGTGAGTGGCTCGTCGGCTCATTCCTCAGAGCTATT
>DOIU01000490.1 GCA_003511825.1 Gammaproteobacteria bacterium
CGCTTGGTTTGTCGCCTTGGCCCTCAGTATGGTAGGCCACCGCAGCCAGTTATTACCGGACTCCAAGGCGTGGACGACACCCATGTTCTGGACTTTGCGAGTCAGTGGCTGGGCCTTGCTGATCGCGGCCATGGCGGGTTGTATCGCGCTGCAGGGCACCGGCATTGGCCTGACCTTATGGACCGCTTATCTGACCGTGGCGGCAACGTCTCTGGCGATGCTGATTACCTATGCCCCACGCCTTGCTTTGGGCTTGACCGGGATCTGTGTCCCCATGGGTCTGGTGTTGCTGGTGGCGTGATGGACAATTGACGAGACTCACTCATGAAAACCTTGCCTAATGACCTCAACTTCGTGCGTCGCACGCCGAGCTTTCCGGCGGACAAGATCCCGCGCGCCATTCTCAATCGGCACAACACGCGCGTGGGTGTCTGGGGGAAAGTCGTGGTTGAGAGCGGAGAGCTGTGCTATGAAATCTATGACGGCGATACGCAAGACATCACCGAAACCGTGCGTTTGCATCCAGAGCGCCACGGCGTCGTAGAACCGCAAGTGTGGCATAAAGTCACACCGCAATCAGACGACACCGTGTTTCACGTCGAATTCTACACGGTCCCCGAGAGCGATAGCGAATAGAGCCGTTTTGCGTCAGTGAGTGTATCCGGTCGTCGACGGATGATGGCGACTGCGCCTCTGCATGCCTGGCGGCAATCCCCGCGTTATTAGGGCGCCTCTCCTGCGGCGGGTTTCGCCGACGGTTTCTCCAGGTCATCATGTGCGAGCACCGAACCGGCGGCACCAAAGTCTTCCAAGATCGCGTAAATTGACGGCAGCACCAGCATGATTAACAAGGTTGAGGTGATCATGCCAAAGACCACGCTGGTCACCAAGGGAATCAGCACGGCGGCTTGGCGACTGGTTTCAAACAACAAGGGTGTCATGCCGGCCACTGTGGTCACCGACGTCAGCAGTATCGCGCGGAAGCGGTCGCGTACGGCGAGGCTTGCAGATTCATGAAAACTCAAGCCGTCGTTAAAGTGGCGCTTGATGTAGATCACCAGCAGAATGGAGTCATTGACGACAATACCGGCGAGCGACACAAAGCCGATCATACTCGGTAGGCTAAAGTCGAGCCCCATCAGCCAATGCCCGCCGATTGCGCCAATGAGCGCCAGCGGGATATTGACCATCACCAGCGCCGGTTCGCGGTAGTTGCGAAAGATCAAGCTCAGCAGAAAGAAAACCCCGAGCGCACCCAGAAAAAAGCCCATCACGATGGAACCTCCGGTTTCGTTGCCGCTTTCGATCTCACCTTTAAAGGCGATGGTCACGTCGGGGTACTTCGCGCGCAGCGCAGGTAATAGGCGGGCACGGGTGTCTGCCGCGATTTCGGAGGTATTGGCGATATCGGCATCGACGTCCCCGACGATCGTCACCGTTCGCACATGATCAATGCGAGCGATGCGCGAATAGGCGCGTTGCTCGGTGACGTTGGCAACGCTGTGCAGTGGCATCGCGTCTTCGCCGTTGATGAACAAGGCAAACGCGTCCAGGGTGGCGAGTTCCTGGCCTGGCGGGTTGTCGAGTTTGGCGACGATTTCGTAGGGCTCACCCCGGTGGTAAACATCATCAATCTTGGTGCCTTGGTAGGCCGCGCGCAGTTCGCTGGCGATGGCAGTGGCGTTGAAGCCGGCGGTTAATGCGCCCGGTTTCAGCGTGACCGAGAACTGCGGCATACCCGGTCGCAGATCGTCGAGGACATTGGAGACACCCCGGTATTGCTGCAGCCAGGTTTGCAGTTCCCAGGAGGCGGCAGAGATGCGGTCAAGGCGCTGACCCGACAAACGGATCTCGATGGCGCGACCCGAGGGCCCGAGGGTCGGCTCTCGAAACTGCAGATTGAGTGCCCCTGGCAACTCGCCGACATGGCTGCGCCACACCTCAATAAACTCTGCGATGGTGGTGTTGCGATGTTCCGTCTTGAGCAGGTCCAGGCTCAGCGTGGCCAGATGGCCGCCGCTCTCAGGGACGTCGCCGTGAACGCCATACTGCAATAAGCGGTTTTCGATCAGTGTGGCGGATTCGTTCTGTTGGAGCGCGGCAACGGTGGGCTCCAGTGCGGCATTGACGCGTTCCATCACGCGGATCGTTTGGGCCAACGAGGCACGTTGGCTCAGTAGTACACGCGCTTCGACACGATTGCCTTCGGTATCGGGAAACGATTTAAACTTCACCACGCCGGTCATCATTAAGCCCAGCGCCCCGATCAGCAGCGCAATGGCAAGGCCAACCGTGACGTAACGAAACGCGATAGCGGTGTCGGCCAAGCGGCCAACGCCTTCGCGCAAGCGCGCAAATTGCTGCTCAAACACCGTCCGCCATCGCGGCACGCGCTGCTTTGACGCATGCTCCAAGGAATGCAGCAAATGGTGAGGGAGAATCAGAAACGCCTCGATCAGGCTGATGGACAGCACAGACAGCAGCACGATGGGGATCACACCCAGCACTTGCCCCAGCTCACCTTCCATCAGCAGCAAACTGCCGAATAAGCACGCCGAGGTGGTAAAGGATGCCAAGATGCCGCTCACGACGCGCTGCGCGCCATCAATGGCGGCTTGCAGCGCGGTCTTACCCTTGCCGTATTCGTGGGCGATGGCTTCGCTGAGGACAATGGCGTCGTCCATCAAGATGCCGATGGCCATCAGCAAGGCCACCATCGAGATCATATTGATTGACACGCCAAACACCACCATCAACGCCAGGCCGCCGAGGAAGGAGACGGGCAAACCCACTGCTACCCAAAAGGCGTAACGCCAACTGAAAAACACCATCAGTGACAGCGTTGCCAGCAGCAGCCCCTGCCAGCCGTTTTTCAGCAGCAGTTGCAAGCGTTCGCTCACGATGGTTGCGGCATCTTGCGTGATCGTCAGCCGTGTGCCTTCGGGCAAGTGTGCGGATTCTTGCGCGACAAAGGTTTCTAGATGACCGAATACGCGCGGCGAGTCGTCCGTGGTGTTCTTGGTGATGGTGAGCAGGCCGGCCACATCGCCGTTCAGCTCGACGCGGTCTTCCGGGTTTTCAAAGCGGTCGACGACGCGTGCGATTTCTCCCAGTCGAATTTCGCCGCCCTCGGGGGTGCTCAGTATGACCAAGTCCTCCAATTCGGCAGCGGTCCTGCGGGCATTTTCAAAGCGCACCTGGTATTGCGCGGTATCACTCTCAATGCTGCCGGCGGGCAAATCTGTCGCCTGCGCAGTGATCAGATTGGCGATATCGCTGACGTTCAAGCGGTATTTCCGCAAGGCGTCGGGAGCGATCAGCACTTGCAATTGATGGGTGGAGAAGCCGCTGACATCCACCATGGGAATACCGGGTTGTGCGAGCAGCTTATCGCGGTAGTATTCGGTGAGCGCCTTCAGCTCAGAAGGTGTGAGGTCTTTTGAGGTGACCGCCAGCGTCGCCACAACAGACGTTCGCCCCAGCTGTTGTACCACCGGTTCTTCCGCTTGATCGGGGAAGTTACTGATCCCATCCACGGCGGCATTGATGTCGTCCATAAACTCATTGATATCACCCGCCTCCAGCATTTTCAGGGTAAAAAACGCAATGCTGTCACGTGCGTCGCAGAGCTGTTCTGAGAGATAACTGACGCCATCGGTGGCGTTTTCGAGCGGGTTGCAGATGGCATCTTCCACATCGGCTGAGCTCGCGCCAGGGTAGGCAATCGTCACCCGAACGGAGTCGGGTTTGATGTCGGGAAAGGTCTCGCGATTCAAGAAGCTCAGCGCATAGAGCCC
>DOIU01000096.1:0-226 GCA_003511825.1 Gammaproteobacteria bacterium
TGTGAGTACTGCTATGGAGGACGCACCAGCTTTAAAAAGGGGACAGATGATGGGAATTTATTTGCCAGGAAAATCCAGAGGCTTCGCACGGTGTATCAGATACAGGTATTGAAACATTCCAAAAGGAACGAAACGGCGCCCCTCGATGGGGAGAGCGTTAAGGCCAGCTAAGGCCTTCGATAGAGGCCATGGCACTTTTTTCCTGCTACGACACCAATTTGAGAAT
>DOIU01000096.1:567-1391 GCA_003511825.1 Gammaproteobacteria bacterium
CTTGGCTGTAACTCGGCATTCACCTCTTGCGCTTCCCTGGCCATATTAAACTGCATATTGATTTGCGCAATATCCAGTAGCTTTTCATCGAACTGGTATTGCTTGTTGTCGCGCAGCCATACCAGCACTTTTGACAGATGCCACAAGGCCACTTTTCCCTCGTGCACAGGTACCGGAAAACTGGCACCGCTGTTAAGCATCAGTTTGCGCATATACTGACGGCTACATTGAACAATATCAGCCACGTCCGTTAACCCGACCAAATCCGGTACCGCCTCTACCAGTCTGGCATCAGGAATAACCCCTCTAACATCCAAGACAGCGCTGGAAACCGCTGCAAAAGCAGAATCCGCTTTGCGATCAAAGGTTAACGCAATCCGCCCTGGCTGCCCCGAACCAATCAATGCATCATCACACCCCGCCGCAGCCAGTTTCTCGACCAGGACATCCGGATCAGCCTCATTGTCTGGTAGGCTGAACTTTAAAGTAAATTCAAATATTGCCATTATCAGTCCTCCGTTGTATTAAGCCTGGGCTTGCCTGTACAGTTATCGATAACGCGTTTGATCTGTTTGGCATGATGACCCGAGCTTCGGGGTGTGCTCCAAATGCTGGTAATACAAAATTCGCCACAACGGCAATCGCTGTCGTTATAGGGGCAGTACATTTTTCCCCATGCATGACCATGACCACTTGACGGCTCAATAAGCCAACCTCTTGACCGGTCATACTCAAGCGCCTCGTTGATGTCTTTATTGGCGTGCTTCTTCTTAGCCATAAACCATCCTTGGTTATGTTGCTAATAATAGGTTGTCCGACAAAGG
>DOIU01000096.1:1719-4497 GCA_003511825.1 Gammaproteobacteria bacterium
CGACAAAGGTTGTCAATTGACAACCTTTGTCGGACGATTTAATGAATTCAGCCACTACCGCGCTTTAACGGTAACCCACACCCCCATCACGGAGTTCACCTCAACCGGTAAGGTGTCGGGTAACGCAGCCAGAATGCGGTCGGTATTGTCGAGTTGGAAAACGCCTGAAATGCTGAAACTTACGGCCGCCGGGTCACAGCGCAGCACGCCGTTACGGTAACGTGCCAGCTCCTGCACAAACTGCCCCAACGGCATATTGTTGGCGTAGAGCACACCCCTGCTCCAGGCATCGGCTTCGGCTGGCAACGACTGGGTGGCATGGATGCGGTGTTGGCTGAAGTCGGCTTGTTCCCCTGCCGACAGCCGCTGCGTTGACGCCTTGTTTGGGTGAATCTCAACCTCACCTTCCATGACGCCGAGGCGGGTGACTCCTTCCAGTTGCCGCACGATAAAGCGCGTCCCTATGGGACGCACATCACCTTGCGCGGTGCTAACCAGCATCGGGCGTGGCGCTTTATTCAGCCGGTGTGCTGCTCCATTAGCCTGTTGGTCGCTGCCGGTTTCAATGAGTATTTCGCCTGCGTGCAAGGTTAACAGGCGTTGTTGTGGCGTAAAGCTGACATCCAGGGTGGTCGCCGTATTGAGATGCACGTCGGTGCCATCGGCCAAGGTAAGATGGCGCTGTTCTCCCGTGGCCGTGCGGTAGTCGGCAGTCATTACTTGCCAGGGCATGCCGCGATAGATGCCGTAGGCCAAAGGCCCAGCCGCAATCAAAAGGGCCAGTGTTTTGATGGCCCGGCGGCGATCCTGGCGTTGCTCGCGGCCCAGTGTTTTCATCCCTAAGGATTCGGGGATCAGTCCCAGCTTTTGCTGCAAGACTTCGGCACGAGACCAGGCCAATTCATGCTCCGGGCTGGCCTGCCGCCAGGCCAGACAAGCCTGCAGGTCTTCGGCGCTGGCTTCCCCACTGTGTAACAAACTCAGCCAGCTGGCTGCCGAGCGTGCGACGTCACGCGAAACCGTAGGCTCTGTCACGCCATCACCAGAATGCACTCTTCAAAAGCCTGCGCCATATAGCGTTTGACCGTGCGGTCACTGATGCCAAGCTGCTGGGCGATGGCTTTATAGGTAAGGCCTTCGAGTTGGTGCAATAAGAACACCTGCCGCACCTCTGGCTTAAGACTGTCGAGCATACTATCCAGTTCGTTGAGTGCTTCGCAGATCAGGTGCTGCTCCTCAGCCGACGGTACAGCGGCTTCAGGCAGTTGTTGCAGAGATTCAAGGTAGGCTCTTTCCAAAGACTGGCGACGAAAGAAGTCATAAACCAGCCGCCCGGCAACGGTTGAAAGATAGGCCCGCGGTTCTCTAATTTGAGGGAGTTCACCGGTCTTCTCGCTATGCTGCAGAATCCGCACATAGGTATCCTGTGCCAGATCAGCAGCACGCTCGGTACAGCCCAGCTTGTTCATCAGCCAGCCACGCAGCCAACGATGATGGTCGCTGTAAAGGCCGCAAAAGTCTGTTGGTGGGTTTGGCCCCACAGCCCTCTCTACACCAGCCAAGGGGGGTAACTCCTTTGGATAAATCCAGAAATGCAAATGAGAATGAGTCTCATCGTAGTCTATAGATAGCGGTGAAACGAATCAAACACTGCTTAAAAACGACCGCAGCATACGGATAAGTGCCACGCGGGGTTATCGCGTAGGAGGTCAATCCCTATACTCTCGCCGCCGCAAGGCTTTGCTGCCACCACGCACCCTATTCAGGAACCCCATCATGAGCACACTGTACGACGATAACTCTCAAACCATCGGCAACACCCCACTGGTCAAATTGAACCGTATCACCAACGCCAACATCTGGGCCAAGCTGGAAAGCCGCAATCCGGCCAATTCAGTCAAGTGCCGAATAGGCGCCAATATGATTTGGGCGGCAGAAAAAAGCGGTCAGCTCAAACCCGGCATGACCATCGTGGAGCCGACCAGCGGGAACACCGGTATTGCCCTGTGCTTCGTCGCGGCGGCGCGCGGCTACAACGTCTTGCTCACCATGCCGGCCTCCATGAGCCTGGAGCGGCGCAAAGTCATGAAAGCACTGGGCGCAGAGATTGTCCTCACCGAAGGCCCCAAAGGCATGAGCGGCGCGGTCAGCAAAGCGGCGGAAATCGCTGCCAGCAATCCCGATGCGTACTTTATGCCGCAGCAATTTGATAACCCCGCCAACCCGCACATCCACGAACAAACCACCGGCCCCGAAATCTGGCGCGACACCGACGGCCAGGTCGACATCGTCGTAGCTGGCGTCGGCACGGGCGGCACCATCACCGGCGTCTCGCGATACCTCAAGCACACCTGCGGTAAAGCCATCACCTCAGTCGCCGTGGAACCGACCGCCTCCCCGGTCATCACGCAACACCTTAATGGCGAAGCATTACAACCCGCACCCCACAAAATCCAAGGCATCGGCGCCGGCTTTATTCCCGGCAACCTCGACCTGAGCGTTGTCGACCAAGTGGAATTAGTGAGTAACGAAGACGCCATCGCCATGGCCAAACGCCTGATGAAAGAAGAAGGCATCCTGGCCGGCATCTCCTGCGGCGCCGCACTGGTCGCGGCAATACGGATCGCGGAGCAAGCCGAACACCACAGCAAGAACATCGTCGTTGTCCTGCCCGACTCCGGTGAGCGCTACCTCTCGACTGCGCTGTTTGAAGGCGAATTCAGTGAGAATGAGACGGTGCAGTAGATACTAATGAGAACGGTGATAAAGCGACACTCA
>DOIU01000267.1:0-170 GCA_003511825.1 Gammaproteobacteria bacterium
GGCGTGGTCCACCTGGCCCAGCAGTAGCAGCTGCATGGCCTCCAGTGGGTGCGGTGTATAACGCAGTTTAAAATCTGTTTTAGGGTCTAGCCCCTGCGCATTGGCTAGCTGATGGAAGAGCACATCCGGCATGTCAGCGCGAAAGGGGATGGCAATCTCTTTGCCTTTGA
>DOIU01000267.1:482-3657 GCA_003511825.1 Gammaproteobacteria bacterium
ATGGCAATCTCTTTGCCTTTGAAGTCAGCCAGTGTTTTTAGATTGTCGTCCCTGGAGACGATCCACAGCACGCCCCATACTGGGATGCTCAGGAGCTTAAGCGGCACACCTTTATTGTAGAGAATGGCGGCGACGTTGGCAGGCATCGCCAGAAAGTCTGCGCTGTCGTCGCCGATTGCCAGCAACCTGAGCTGGTCTGGGTTCTGTATGGACTGGAACGTGATGCTCTCAGCCACATCATCGAGCGCCTTCGTTTCAACCATATGGACCAGTGGGTAAGACACTGCGGAGAAGGGGCCGGCCAAAACCAATGTAGTCAGTTTTTCTGCGCCGTGAGTCAGGCTGCTCAACATGGCAATCGTTAGCACGATGAGTGATCGTGCTAAGTCGCTCAGCCATTTGCGAGAGTATCGCTTGATCAGGAGGATCGTGCTAACGCGCATGACTCATCCGCTCATCAAAAGCGCAGCTGCGTGCCGACAAAATAGTAGGTGCCCACGTTCGAGCCGAGTACCTGGTCAACGTCTTCATCAAATACATTGTTGATGCCGCCGAAGAGTCGCCATTGCAAGGTCTCACCGGCGGTATAGTTAAGATTCAGATGGGTTAAGGCGTAAGCCTCGGTAAAGGCTTCTTCACCGGCATCGGTGATATAGCGTTGCTCGCCGGTGTGCGTCATATCGATACTGGCACTGAGTGCAGGTGTCGCTTGCCATGTTATGCCGAGAGAGACCACGCGCTCAGGATTGAACGTCAGTGCTTTACCGGTTTCTTCGTTTTCGGTGTCTAACTCTGTCCAGAAAAGTTTGGCGTCTACTGTTTCGCTGAGCGCATACCCCAGGGTCAGTTCGGCACCGTGCGTGGTGACGTCATTGAGGTTTTTAAATGTGATGTAGGGGGCTTCGTTGCCTTGCGGGTTGGTGCCAATGACTTTGACTTCGGCGATTTTGTCTTGAATGTCATTATAAAAGAGTGTCACCGCATAATTGAGTCTTTCATTGCGGCCACTCAGGCCGAGTTCATAGGTCATCGCTCGCTCTGCCTTGAGGTCGTGTGCTGTTTTCCCGAATCGGTTATCCACGGCATAGGCCCCGAGTTGCATACCCGCTGGACTCTGTTTTTGAATATAGCTCTCTCGCAGATCGGGTACGCGATAACCTTGAGCCACATTAAATCGCACTTTTGCCAGGCTCGCGAAGCGATAAAGCCCACCGACTTTGAAGGTTGTTTCCGTGTCTGTTTTGTCGCCATGATCCACATTAAACTCATCGGTGTAGCTGAGCTGCTCATATCGGTCATAGCGTCCGCCGAACGTTAGAGAGAATGCATTATTCACGGTAACGTCATCTTGTACATACAGCGCGGAATAGGCGGCTTCGCGTGTGTCCAGGTCGCTGGACTGGCTGAATACCGTCGCTTCGCGTCGTTCGGTTCTGTATTCAACGCCTCCGGTCAGTAGATGATCAGCGTTGGCCAGCCAGTTGCCGCTCATTTCATACGCGTTGACGTTTGCTTTGCCATTCATGCCATGTGAGGCAGACGCAGATCGGGTGGCATAGCCAAAGTCTTCATGGTTGTTGAGGGTCGTGCTGTTCTCCTTGTCGTAGCGTGAGCGGTAGGCTCTGAGTTTGAGGTCCAATGCCGCGTTAACCTCGTAGCTGGCAAACAGCCCTGTATCCAATCGCGTGTTTTCATCTTTGGAGGTGACTGGGACGTCGTAGGCCGGGATGTTCTTCTGGGTTTGTGGGCTGATGTAAGCCGTTGGATGAAAAACGCCGCGAAAGACGCCCTCTCTTTCTTCATCAAACCAGTTGAATTCCGCGCCCACGGTTAGCTTGTCACTGATCGCGTATTCACCTTGCCCACCCACTGTGTTGACTCGATTCTGTTCTCGGTAGGTCACATCAATGTCGTAGCTGTCAGCAATGTTCGATAAGCCAAGTGCCTCACCCATCGGGTGCTCAGAAGGCAGGACCTTATTGCCATTCAAGGGCACACGCGTGTTGCTCACTTCCGTTTCGCTGTAGGGTTCTCCCTGATTGGAGGACACATACAAGCTGCCGCGAAACTGGCCAATCGCGCCACGGGTGTTGAGGCTGAGTTGGGTTTTTGCGCCATCGCCGTGGCTGTTGGCACCTGTGGTGACAGAGAGATCCGTCTCTACACCTTCTTTAGGTTTTTTGGTGATGATGTTAATCACGCCACCGACCGCATCTGCACCATAGAGTGCGGACATCGGCCCTTTGACCACTTCAATCCTTTCGATCATGGAGGCCGGTATCCGATCCATATCAAAGGGGTTTTTCACTTCTCCCGCCAGACGTCGGCCATCGAGTAGCCACAGTGAGCCCGTCACCCCGACACCACGAATGTTGACGGATCCCTTGGCTGCCGAGCTGCCAGAAGAGAAGGTGCCATACTGGAGGATTAGCCCAGGCGTTCTTTCAAAAATATCTTTTAAGGTGGTCGCGCCGATTTTTTCGATATCCTCTTGTGTGATCACTTCCACCGAGGTGGTGACTGCATCCAACGCCTTTTCAGTTTTGGTCGCGGTGACCACAAACAGGTCTAGTTCAACAGCCTGGTCTGTGTCAGTGGTTTCTGTGCTTGCATTAATGCTGAGGCTAGAAACGAATAGGGCGGATGCCAATATCAAGGCAGTTTTCTTGGGGGTCACGATAATTCCTAAAGAAATTTCAGATCAATCATTCAGGGAGGTTTAAAGGCGCATGTGTATTTCGCCGCCTTGCTTAAAAAGCTATGTTATAACGTATCTTTAATGCGTTGCAATAAATTGCGCAGTGTGATGGTGGGAGGGATTGAATTTGCCAGTTTTTCAATCAGATAGAGTTTTTTAGGGTTGTATTGTTGTTTATGAGTTATGGCAAGCTTGGCTTATTGGAGATAAGCAGAATTAATTAGCCAGTTATTATAAGAAAAACCAATAGGACGTAAGAAAAACTTTAGATCGATTGGGCGGTAAGTCAGCCAGATGGTTTGCTCGTTACGCAGCCGGTGTGGCTGCGTAACGAAGGCTTGGTGTTACTGATGCAATAACCAATACAGCATACCTGTTGCTGTGGTGGCTCCATCCGGTTGATCAGCAGTGACCTCTGGTGTGGAGGCAAAGCCGCCGTGGTAGTTGATGATCATTACGACGTCATCCGGGCGCAAC
>DOIU01000439.1 GCA_003511825.1 Gammaproteobacteria bacterium
TGTCGTCAGGGGCCCAGTCCTGCACCATACGGCCAAGGCAGGCCGTCAGCTCATCGCTGTCGTGCGCGCGCTGCACCAGGCCGGGAATCGCATAACAGGCGCTCCCCAGCACAATCACCGGCTTTTGCAACTGTATCCCCTCCAGCCCTACCGTCGAGTTCACCGTCACCAGGCCGAGGCTCTCGGCAATCAACTCTGGCGTTGGGTTGCCGTTGGCGAACAGCGCGCGTGGATGACGCTGGTAGAGGTGATCAAAATGCGCCGGCCAGGATGGATGCTCTTTAAACACCACAAACACATCGTCATCCACCAACTGATCAATGCTCTGCATCACGGTGTCAAAGAGCATCTCCATAGACCCGATCCACGGCGAATGACAGACAATTTGCGTGTCATCCGGCACCTGAAAAGGCACAAACACAAACTTCTTCGGCAATGCACGCGCAGACTCCCCCCGCCGCGCCTTCACCGGCGGGCGCGGCATCAGCGGCTGAATATTGCCGGCATCCTTGGCAAAGGCATAGCGTAAATAAAACGCGGGGTCGCGCGGCAACGAGCTCTCTGCATTCACGCCGCGCGCATCAATCGTGCACGTCCCGGGCAGCAAGCCATTCTCAAAAAAGTGCACCGGAATACCGCAGGCGCGCGCCGCCAGCACGATGGTTTCCGTCGGCAGCTTCTTACCGTTCCATAAGCCTACCGCCTCAGGCTGCATGTCGGTGAACAAGGCGACGTATTTGGTGTACCGGCGTCGCTCTTTAAAGTTGATCAGCGCGCCATAGGCATATGCCAGCCATGGCACCCCATTGAGTCGCGGGTATTTTTTAGCCCGTCGACGCAACTGAGTACGCACCACCTCTCGTGGATTAAAGCGCAGACCATGGCGCCAATAACACCACGCCCGCCAATAGGGCGTCCCGATGATATGCACATCCGTGGTGAAAGGGAGATGGTCGCGCAACTTGCGAAAATAGCGCGCCTGGTTATTGCGGCGAGAGACAAACATAATTTTCATAATACACACCGACAGCACATCGGGTACTCAATGCCATTACGCTACCGGGTAATTGTGAAATATCTATGACAAACCCTGAGCGGCTGTCATCGCCGCTTTGATCAGAAAAACCAAGCTTTTCCAGGGATTGCCCGCTGGGAACTATCACTCGAACAGCGGGCGAGCAAAGTCGGTTGTCATCAACGTGTCACGTTACGCTGCCATCTTCTCACAGCTTTATTCAGACCCTTGCCCGGAGACGCCCGAACCATGAGAGTTACTCGAGCCGCCCTTGCGCTGTTATTCGCCGGTATGCTGACCAGCAGCCACACGTTCGCTCAAACTGAGCTGCCTCCTTATGAGAAAGCGAGCGGTATTTCGGGCAATGTGTCCAGCGTGGGCTCTGACACGCTCGCCAACCTGATGACCCTGTGGGCCGAGCACTTTAAGCGCACCTACCCCAATGTGAACATCCAAATTCAGGCAGCGGGCTCGTCCACGGCACCACCCGCACTGACCGAGGGCACATCGAACATCGGCCCGATGAGTCGCCCGATGACCAGCAAGGAATTGCAGTTCTTTGAGCGCCGGTTCGGCTACAAGCCCACGCAGATCCGCGTGGCCATCGACGCGCTGGCGGTCTATGTGCACAAAGACAACCCGCTGGACGGCTTGACCATCCCGCAAGTGGACGCGGTCTTCTCCTCCACTCGACGCTGCGGTGGCGACAAAAACCTCGGGACCTGGGGTGATCTGGGTGTCAGTGGCGAGTTGGCACCACAGCGCTTGCAGCTCTTTGGCCGCAACTCGGTGTCAGGCACCTATGGTTACTTCAAGCGCAAAGCCCTGTGCAAAGGTGATTTCAAGAACACCGTGAACGAACAGCCCGGCTCTGCCTCCGTCGTCCAATCCATCAGCACCTCGCTGAACGGTATCGGTTACTCCGGCATCGGCTACCGCACCTCGGGTGTCAAAACGCTGAAGCTGTCGCGCGATGGTCGCAAGTTTGTCGATGCCACCGACGAAAACGCCCTCAACGGCACTTACCCGCTGACGCGCTTCCTCTATGTGTATGTCAACAAGCATCCGCAAAAGCCGCTGCCGCCGTTGGAGCGCGAGTTCATCAAGATGATTCTCTCCAAAGAAGGTCAGGAGATTGTCGTGAAGGACGGCTATGTCCCCATGCCGGCCAAGGCCGCGAATCGCGAACTCGACAAACTCCAGTAGTACACGTCTTGCGTTTTACAGCTGTATTGCTTTGACTGGATGAGGTGACTCGCATGCCCGACTCAACGTCGCCGGAGCAAGTGCGCAACAAGCCCGATCTGCAGGCTTTTGCGCTCGGCGCCAAAATGCGGCAACGCGCCTGGGTGGATTTTGTGGTGCGCCACGCGGTGACCCTGGGCGGCATTGCCACCATCATCGCGATATCGGTGATCTTTGCCTATCTGCTCTATGTGGTCCTGCCGTTGTTTCGGCCGGCGACGGTTGAGCAGATACCGCCAGTCGCCATCGCTAACGCGCACACACCGTTGTATTACGCGATTGAGGAGTCGGGCCAACTCGCCTTGGATATCAGCGCCGAGGGCACGCTCAGCTACGTGAGCCTGGACGATGGCAGCATTCGCCATCAGCATACGGTCGCCCTCGCTGACAACACCCAGATCGCACACGTGGTGAAGCCCGACAGCGCTGATACCACCTTGATGCTGGTCGCAAGTGACGGGCGCGTGGTCTTCCTCACCACGCGCTACCGTGTGGAGTTTGACGACGCCAACAAACGCCGCGTCGTACCGGAAGTGTCTTACCCCTATGGCGACGCGTGGCTGTACCCCTTCCCGTCTGGCGCGTCTTATACGGCGATCGATGCCAAACGTAACGACGACGCCCTGGCCATTGCCGCGATCACCGACGCGCAGCAACTCTGGGTGCGCGAGTACGCCTTGCAAACCTCGCTGTTTGACGACAGTGCAAGCCTGGAAGAACTGGACCTCAGCGAGATCGCGGTCAAGCCGGAACACAGCATTGTCGTGCTCGACCCGGCGCTGAACTACCTGCTGCTCGCCACCACCGGCGGGCACTTGGCGCTGCGTGACCTGCGCGCCCTCGACACCACGCTGCTCAATACCTCGGTGAGCGACACCGACGCCCAGTTAACCACCCTGTCGTTGCTCAATGGCGGCAGCTCCCTGTTGGTCGGTGACGATCAAGGCACGATTACCCAGTGGATGTTGGCCAAAAATGCGCAAAACCAGCACCAGTTGCAACGCATCCGCCAATTTACAAGTCCGGGTGAAATCCGGCACATTTTGCCAGAGTCGGGTCGCAAGGGATTTTTCTCGATTGACGACCAAGGCACGCTCAAGCTGTTTTATACCACGTCGGGCCGCCAGCTGGCTGAGCTGAGCTTGCCGCCCTGCCCCGATTGCGTGTACGCACTGGCCCCAAGATCCGATACGCTGCTGGCCGCTACCACCGACCGTATCTCGCTGTGGCAAGTAGACAATCAACACCCCGAGATTTCGATCAGCGCGTTGTTCACCCCAGTCTGGTACGAAGGCTACACCGAGAAGCAGTTTATCTGGCAATCCACCGCCGCCAGCAGCGACTTTGAGCCCAAATACAGCCTGACGCCGCTGTTGTTCGGCACACTCAAGGCAGCCTTTTATGCCCTGCTGTTCGCCACACCACTGGCCATCATGGGCGCGATCTACACCGCGTATTTTATGGCGCCGCGCACACGTCGTGTGGTGAAGCCGTCTATCGAGATCATGGAAGCTATCCCCACGGTGATTCTGGGCTTTCTGGCCGGACTGTGGCTGGCGCCCCGCATTGAAGACCACCTGCCGGCGGTCTTTGCACTCGTGCTCTTTCTGCCGCTGGCGGTGATGGGCTTTGCGTATCTCGGTTCGCGACTGCGCGCCAAGACGGACTTACCCTTGCCCGACGACTGGGAACTCTATGCCTTAATCCCCTTGATCATTGGCATTGCGGCACTGGCCTTCGCCATCAGCACGTGGCTGGAAAGCGCGTTCTTTCATGGCGATATGCGGCTGTACATGGACCAACATTGGGGCCTGGACTACGACCAACGCAATGCCTTGGTGGTCGGGATCGCCATGGGCTTTGCCGTGATTCCGACGATCTTCTCCATCGCTGAAGACGCCCTGTTCAGCGTGCCCAAGCACC
>DOIU01000429.1 GCA_003511825.1 Gammaproteobacteria bacterium
CCTGATCGCCTTCCACGAGGTGGTTAAAATAGCGTTTCATGGCTTGGTTATGGCGATCCTGATTCATCGAGATGAAACCGCCGAGCTGCAAAAAGCCGGGGTACACGCGTCGCATAAAACCGGGATTCGGCCAAGGTACCGAGTGAATCAACTGACTCTGGAACCAGCTCAAAGGACGCTCTTCAGCAAGCTTGTTAGGGACGGTGGGAGACAGACGCGTATCAATGGGGGAGCCCATGAGCGTCATGCTCGCGGGCAAACTGGGGGAGTTATCGGCCGACATCACAGACACTGCCGACAAAATCGCCGGCCCTGGTTGGCAAACCCCAACCACGTGCGCGCCCGGCCCGATAAACCGCAACATGTCAATGACGTAGTCAATGAAATCATTCATATCAAAGCGCCCCTCACTGTAGGGCACTTCCCGCGCACTCACCCAATCAGTGATATACACCTCATTATCCGGCAGCAGCGCTTCCACGGTACCGCGCAACAGCGTGGCGTAGTGACCCGACATGGGGGCCACAATCAATACCCGAGGCTGAATCGCGTCTTTGCCGGCGGCGGTTTTTAAACTCAGCGAGTCGCGCTCGAAGTGGACCAGATTGCAAAAAGGATTTTTGTGGACCACCCGCGGGGTGACTTGCACCTCGGTGTGATTGATTTCGGTGGTGGGTAGCTTCCAGCCCGGCTTGTGGTAGCGACGAGTCATGGACTCGAGGACGTCAAAACCCGCTGACAACACACGCCCGGGGAGCGTGTAGGCAATCGGATTATACGGTGAAGAATAGAGATCCTTGCCAAAACCCGCGATATAGCGCATCGGCTTGAACATGGCGTAGTTCATTTCATAGGCATGGTAGAGCATGGCGTTACCTCGAGGATAGGGGTTACAACCTCAGGTAGCGGCAATGCCGCAGCACCCTATAACCCTTTGTTATATATGGATATTGCACAGAAATCTGGGGCAGTATAGCGTGCCTGAGTCCCGAGGGTACAGCAGGCTTTTGTGTCTGCGTGCAATTTTTGCTTCCTTGCAGTAAGGTACTATCGGCAGGCTTAACATTCAACTTTGACCGAACGTGGTGAATATTCCTGCATTCAGATGTGCATTTTCCACAGTTCTGAACTATATCCTTACGTACTCTGTGCAACAGGTTTCAGAGTGTTCCCAAACGGCGATGAGCATGACCCTAACCAATTTGTCCCGCGTCCCACTGATGGTGCTGAGCCTTGCTTTTTGCTCAGGCTGCGCCACACAACACTCGGCGTCAGTGACACAAAGTACCAAGGCGCTGGCGTCAGCAAAGCAGGTCCGTCCCTGCAATCTCAATCAAGCCTACTTTGATGGCCTGCACGGCAAGCCTGCATCGACCGTATGCAGCGCCGCCGTTCAAGATCGCTACCTGGCAGCCTGGGAACAAGGCGTCACCAGAGCGCAACAAGACAACCAGAACTACATTCGCAAAGCACAAGCCCTGCTGCTGCAAGCGCGAGGCAATCTGCAAGCCGCGACCAACGACACCCAACGCCAAGACGCCGAGCGCCTGGCCAACAATATGCGCACCCGCATTGCGGTATTGAGCGCGCGCAACGAGAAGATGCAGTCACTGCGCCTCAGCGCACGCGGCAAACCCCCAATGGCATCACAGCTGCGCACGGCAGACGCTCAATAGCCTTGTGGCACGCAACATCGGGTGTACACACCCGACACCGCGAGTCAGTACTCATCGATACTCACAACAACGAGCGCGTCAGACCTGAGCGCTGCATCAGCTTCGCCCCAATCTCTTCAATCGACATCCGCGTGGTGTTGATATACGGAATGCGCGCCACGCGGTAAATGGACTCCGCCTGCGCCACTTCGCGCTGGCACAAACTCGATGAACTGTAGCTATCGCCCTGATAACGCTCCTGCCGGATCTGCAACAGCCGAAACGGGTCAATCGTCAGACCGAACAACTTCGCGCGGTGACGGATCAGCACAGGCGGCAAGCGCTTGCTGTCCAGTTCTTGGGTGGTAAGTGGGTAGTTGGCGGCATAGACGCCGTAATGCAACGACAAGTAAAGGCACGTCGGCGTTTTACCGCAGCGTGAGACCCCAATCACAATGATATCCGCGCGATTGTAATGGTCCGTCTCCAGACCATCGTCCGTCATTAAGGAATAATGCACCGCGCTGATTCTCGACGTGTACTTGATCGGGTCGCGCACGCCGTGCGAACTGCCGACGGTGTGAGACGACTCCATCGACAGTTCTTTTTCCAGCGGCTCGATAAATGTGCCGAAGAAATCATAGAAAACCGCCTGACACGCCATGATGCGGTCGCGTATGCGGTCATCCACCACGGTCATAAAGACCAGCGGCTTCATACCCGTTTGGGCATAGACCCCATTTATTTTCTCTTCTACCCTACCCACTTTGTCCAGGTTGTCGATAAAGACCATGGTCTCGGAGCGGATGTCCAGCGACGGGAACTGGCAGAGCAGGCTGTTGGCCAAGGCTTCAGCGGTCAGCCCTGTGCGATCAGAAACAACAAAGACGTAACGTGCACTCACAATGAAAATCAATCCCAGTATTGCGGTAAGAATCCACATTGCCTATTGTAGTGCCTGATTTCGGGTATGCGAGCCGAAGGACCTTGGCAGAGCTGTGTCGACGAGCCATTTCCTCGTTTTTCACCAGCGGTTGGGCAGGACAGCTCACCCGGTTTTTCCCTAACATTCTGCAGCCGCACTGGGTGACGGCTGTGGGACCGCGAGTTTGACGGAGTCAACGTGAACAACACATATATTCGGTGGTTTAAAGATCTTGGCATGGGCGATGTCGGCGATGTCGGCGGCAAAAATGCATCGCTCGGTGAGATGATCAAAAACCTTTCAGCGGCCGGCATCACCGTGCCCAATGGCTTTGCAACCACCGCGGATGCCTTTCGTACTTTTTTGCATCAAAGTGGACTGGATACACGTATCCAAGACGCTTTGGCGCCGCTGGACGTGGGCGACACCCAACAACTCGCCCGCACCGGTGAACAAATCCGCCAGTGGATCATTGAAACACCGCTGCCAAACGCGTTGGAACAGGCAATCAGTGACGCCTACGCATACATGACTGCCAATGCCGGCGGCGCAATCTCGGTCGCCGTCCGCTCATCCGCCACCGCCGAAGACTTGCCCGAAGCCTCCTTCGCCGGGCAACAAGAA
>DOIU01000430.1 GCA_003511825.1 Gammaproteobacteria bacterium
CCCATATTGCGTCCACAAAATCGCTCACCGGACACTCGATCGGTGCGGCGGGGGTGCAAGAAGCCATTTATTCGCTACTCATGCAGCAGGGTGGGTTTGTTGCGGCCTCGGCCAATATTGACACCCTGGACCCGGAAGCCGAAGGCATGCCCATCGTGCGTTCCCGACTCGACAATGTGCGTTTGAATCGGGTGATGTCAAATAGCTTTGGCTTCGGTGGCACCAACGCCTGTCTCGTTTTCCAGCACCCTGATCTGATTGACTAATGCCCTGGTTGCTCTGAATCACCACACCAGTGGTGGTTCGTCCAGCGCCGCGCGCTGTTCGCGCAGCGCGAGAATGTGTTCGTCCCAGAAACGCACCTCGCCAAACCACGGGAACGCCAGGCGAAACGCGGGATCGTCCCAGCGTCGTGCGAGCCAGGCGGCATAGTAGAGCTGTCGCAGTGCGCGCAGGGGTTCAATCAGTGCCAGCTCGCGCGTGTCAAATTCCCGGAATTGTTCGTAGCCTGTCAGTAGGTCACCCAAGCGGGCACTGCTGTAGTCGCGATTGCCTGATAAAAACATCCACAGATCTTGAATCGCCGGTCCTGTTGCACAGTCGTCGAGATCGACGATGTGGGGTACGTCGTCACGCCACAACAGATTGCCAGGGTGGAAGTCGCCATGGATTCGGAGCTGGGCGACAGGCCCGCATGCTTGAAAGCGTGCATTCACGGCTTCAATGATGTCCGTCGCGATTGCGGCGTAGCTATCTCGCAGGTAGTCGGGGATGTGCGCGCTGGTCATCAAGTGGTCAATGGAGGCGCTGCCGAGGCGTTCGGGGGTAATTGCTGGGCGATAGGTAAACGTGTGGGTGGCGCCTTGCGCGTGAACACGCGCGATAAAACGTCCGATCACCTCCAGCTGTCCGGGGTTATCCAGTTCGGGTGCCCGCCCGCCGCAGAGTGGGAACAGGGCGAAGCGAAACGGACCATAATGCAAGAGCGTCTCTTCGTGGTGGGCGACGGGGGCAATCACGGGTAATTCGTTGTCTTGCAGTTCGCGAGAGAAGCGGTGTTCCTCAAGAATGGCGTCGTCGCTCCAGCGTTGCGGGCGGTAGAACTTGGCAACGAGTGGCTGTTGGTCCACCAAGCCGACGCGGTAAACACGGTTCTCATAGCTGTTCAGCGCCAGAATGCGGCCGTCGCATTCCAGGCCCACGCCCTCTACGGCATCGAGGATCGCATTGGGGTCAAGTTGTTCAAACGCATACACAGGGTCGGTATTTGTGGCGTCCATGATGCTCCATTTGCCAGTAAACGGCGTTTAATTTCGTT
Source organism: Gammaproteobacteria bacterium (assembly GCA_003511825.1). GTDB lineage: Bacteria > Pseudomonadota > Gammaproteobacteria > Granulosicoccales > Granulosicoccaceae > UBA7957. Next base: position 1,319 of record DOIU01000430.1, read on the forward strand.
AAATTTCGGTTAAAACTGCGGAAAACTTGGACAAACTGCACAAAATCGCCCACAATATGCGGTATTGAGGACCGGCCCCAATGTCAGCCAGATTTTATGGAATTCCGGCTCGGGCGCAACGGAATTTTAGGCGAAGCTCTCAAGGGGCTGTGCTCGGTCCAGCATACAAAACATCAGAAGTTGGTCGCATTGGTGCCAGCAGCGTCAGGAAGATCGCTGTGGTTTGCCACATTACCAGCTTCTTCGCAGGCGGCTACCCGAAGTGCTGCGCTCTGGCAGCTCGGTACGTCTGCGACCACAACATATTTCTGTAAACGCAGGCCGGCCTGGTGTGCCCGCCCGCTGTTTCTTTTGCCTGTTATTCGCATTCAGCCGTCGCCGTGAGTTGCGCCCGCTGCCTGCTTTTTCGTGAAATTGCCTGTCTGATTGCGTCAGAGGAGCATGTTGCTACCGTGCGCATGTACGGCGATGTGTTTGAACATTATCTGGAACAGCAATGGATATCAGAAAAGTTAAGAAACTTATCGAGCTGCTGGAAGAGTCAGCAGTTTCGGAGATTGAAATTAAAGAAGGCGAAGACTCTGTTCGTATCAGCAGAGGTATGAGTGGTAATGCAGCTCCGGTTGTTGGGGTTGCTGCTGCGCCTGTGGCGCCAGGGCCGGTGCTTGCTGCTGAAATGCCAGCTCCGGCACCTTCTCAGCCTGAAGAGCTGGCGCGTCCTGACGGTACGGTGGTTGAGTCGCCTATGGTAGGGACGTTTTATCGCGCATCGTCGCCGGGCGCCAAGGCTTTCGTTGAAGTTGGTCAGACTGTGAGCAAGGGTGACACGCTTTGCATTATTGAGGCGATGAAGATTCTCAATCAAATCGAGTCAGAGGTATCCGGTACTGTTCGCGCCATCTTGGTGGAAAACGGTCAACCGGTTGAGTTTGGTGAACCTCTGATTATTGTCGACTGATCAGCGTTACGGACAGGCATATGCTGGAAAAAGTACTTATCGCCAATCGTGGCGAAATTGCATTGCGGATCATGCGTTGCTGCCGTGATCTTGGGATTAAAACCGTTGCCGTTTACTCCACTGCCGATCGGGACCTCAAGCATGTCCGCCTGGCAGACGAGGCGGTGTGTATTGGGCCCGCGCCTTCTGCGGAAAGTTATTTGAATATTCCCGCCATTATCAGTGCGGCTGAAATTACAAGCTCGGATGCGATTCATCCTGGCTATGGCTTTTTGGCTGAAAATGCAGATTTTGCGGAGCGTGTCCAAACCAGTGGCTTTGTGTTTATCGGTCCGACGGCGAACGTCATCCGGACGATGGGCGATAAGGTCAGCGCCATTCGCGAGATGCGTGCGGCAGGCGTGCCTTGCGTTCCCGGCTCCGATGGCCCTCTGGGTAATGACGATGCACGCAATTTGCGCATCGCAGAAGAGATTGGCTATCCCATTATCGTCAAAGCAGCGGGCGGCGGTGGTGGTCGTGGTATGCGCGTTGTGCGCGGTGCCGACGAGCTGCTGGAATCCATCAAATTAACACAAGCAGAAGCCGGGGCTGCCTTTGGCAACTCGACGGTCTATATGGAAAAGTACCTTGAGAAACCACGCCATGTGGAGTTCCAAGTCTTAGCTGATGAGCATGGCAATGCGATACATCTTGGTGAACGCGATTGCTCAATGCAACGTCGACACCAAAAAGTGGTGGAAGAGGCGCCTGCGCCAGGAGTGAGCCAATCATTGCGCAATGACATCGGTGCGCGGTGTGTGGAAGCCTGTAAGCGGATCGGCTATCGCGGTGCTGGCACCTTTGAGTTCCTGTATGAGAACGATGAGTTTTACTTCATTGAGATGAACACGCGCGTGCAGGTTGAGCACCCTGTGACGGAGATGGTCACGGGTATCGATATCATCAAGGCGCAGTTGTCCGTCGCCGCAGGCGAACCACTATCAATGACGCAGGACGACATTACGATCAAGGGGCACGCGTTTGAGTGTCGGATCAATGCTGAAGACCCTGAGAACTTCATGCCAAGTCCAGGGACCATCGTGCAATACCATCCGCCCGGCGGTTTGGGTGTGAGGGTCGATTCGCATGTTTACAATGGCTATAGGGTGCCACCCAACTACGACTCAATGATTGGCAAGTTGATTGTCTATGGTAATACGCGACAGTCTGCTATTGCCCGTATGCGAGGCGCCTTGAGTGAGATCTTCATCGATGGCATCAAGACCAATATCCCGCTGCATCGGCAGATTTTTCAGGACGAAAACTTCATCGATGGCGGCACGGATATCCACTACCTCGAAAAGAAACTCGGGTTGTAATCAGCAGTGACGGATGGGGGTGGCGCGCCTTGGCCGCAGTTGGTGGTGCACATTGATCGTGCAGCAGCTGAAGCGACCGAAGAGGGATTGTTTGCGGCGGGTGCGCTGTCCGTTACTTTTCTGGACGAAGAGGACAGACCTGTTCTCGAACCCGCCCCGGGTGAAGTGCGTTTATGGGCGCGTTTATCGGCTGTGGCATTGTTTGCGCAAGGGTCAGAGCCCGCGCTGATTCGTCGAGCAGTGGCCTCGCAGCTTGGGGACGAGCTTGCGGCTTCTGCTGACCTCTCCTTGGTGCCTGACCAGGCTTGGGAGCGCGCATGGATGGATCAGTTTTCACCCATGCGTTTTGGCGAGCGGCTGTGGATCTGCCCGACCCATTGCGATCCGCCGGAAGCCGACGCGGTCAATCTGCGGCTTGATCCAGGGTTGGCGTTTGGCTCAGGAACCCATGCGACCACGGCGTTGTGTTTGGAGTGGCTGGACGGTGCACACCTCGCCAATACTGACGTGCTGGATTTCGGCTGTGGCTCTGGCGTCTTGGGTATTGCTGCGCTGTTGTTGGGCGCGGCGAAGGTGGCGGCAACGGATATTGATCCGCAGGCGCTGCAAGCAACGCGCGAAAATGCCTTGCTCAACGGTGTGAGTGACCGCCTCAGGCTGGCATCTGCCGATGAATTGGTGAATAATAAATACGATATCCTCGTCGCAAATATTCTGTATCAACCCTTGCAGGCATTAAAGCCGACGTTTTGCACATTACTCAAGCCCAACGGATGCTTGGTCGTTTCTGGATTATTGGCCGAACAGGCCGACGCGCTGGTTGCGCACTACGCCGATGTGATTCGTCTGGATGAGCTGGCAGAGCAAGATGGTTGGGTGCGCCTCTCCGGTCAGCGGATTTAAGGTTTTACTTGGCGCTATCGATGCGATCGAATAGGCGGAGCAATCGTGATGCAGAACAGTCGGGTACGCGTACAAGTCTATGGAATCCTTGAAATCATTTGAGAGTATTCGGACGCGTTGCCCCAACTGCCAGACCGTCTTTGAAATTGATGGTGAGCTGGCAACCAGCGAAGACACCCGTGTGCGGTGCGGCGAATGCTACAGCGTGTTCGATGCGCACGAAAACATCCTGCTTGATTCTTTGCCCGACGACTTACTGTTTGAAGGCGAGGCATCGGCATCACCTGACTTATACGCCACCGATGCTCTTGACGACCACGACGTCATGGACGATTCAGACAAAATTGTGTTTGAACCCGACGATGCGGTCGATGATCAGGTCTACGAGTTTTCCAACGCGGATTTGTTTTCAGACGCCGCAGAGTTGCCCGAAGTCAGCTATCTCGAAGAGAACGAAGAAATACCCGAGCTGGATTTCAATGCCATTGACCCGGATGATGAGCAGTTCGATGGCACGCTCTTTGACGATGTGCAGCTCACCCTGGACGAAGAGCCCGAGGCGCTGACGGACATCACGGCGGACGAGTTCCTGACGCCGTTGGAGGATGCCGATCCTGTGGCGTCAACAGACTTGGTGCCGTCTGCCGATGCGTCACCCTTCACGGACGCCGAGGTGGCTCCCGATTTCGGTGCAGACAGCACCACACCCTCAGAGGTAGGCTTTTTCTCTCGCCGCGTGTTGATGTTAGTGATTCTGGCACTGGGGCTGGGGAGTTTATATGTGTATGCAGATCGCACGCGATTGCAGCAATCGTCTCTCACGCGACCGCTTGTCTCTGTGGTCTGCGCGGTAGCCGGCTGCGAACTGGCGTCGGCGAATCACCTAGACCAGCTGCTTGTGATTCGCCGCAACGTCTATACCCATCCGACCGTGGGTGATGCCTTAATCATCAACATTGTGTTTCGCAACCAAGCGACTGTTGCACAAGCCTATCCTCGGCTGGCTATTTCCATGTCAGACATCATGGGTAAGGTGGTTGCTGAACGTGTGTTCCAGCCACACGAGTATTTGCAACAGCCGCCGGATGTTGTGTTAGAAAAAATCCAGGCCGATCAGACCGTGGAAGTCAGTCTGGAGGTAAAGGATCCGGGTGACCAAGCCAAATCATTTGAGCTTGAATTCCATTAAGGCACATCACCGCAACCGACCGTTCGCAGCAAACGGATTGTGCAGATCACCCTATATCCCATTTTAACCGGGTAAGAGGCTTTATACCCGCGTCAAAACTCGTTATCATCGCTTCCCCCTGGCGGTAAAAGCAATCATGCAGATTGGTCCATTCTCAATCCTGAATCCGGTGATACTGGCTCCTATGGCAGGCGTAACCGATCCGGTTTTTCGCGCGATCTGTAGGGACCAGGGTGCGGGGTTGACCGTGTCGGAGATGATCTCCG
>DOIU01000517.1 GCA_003511825.1 Gammaproteobacteria bacterium
GTCAGGTGTCAGCCCCAAAAATTTAAATGCGCGAGAAAAAAACGCCCACCGTGGGCGAGCGTTTTGGCGTGTGTCCCCGGACCGGTTCACGACCCCGCGCAACGGGGCGGTGAACCGGCACCAGGCTATGGGTTAGAGACTGAGCTCAATGGACGCACGAATCTCGCGCGGCCGCTCTGGGTTGATGGACAAGGGACTGCTGCCCTTAAAGTATTCTTCGTCGGTCACGTTTTGTGCGGTGAGCCGGAAGATCATATCCGGTCGCGCGCCGCTGCCGCCCAGCAGGTATTTCAGACCGAGATCGATACGGTTGTAGGCTTCCAGGTCAAAGGTGTTCGCATCATCAATTGGACGATCACCTTCGTAAAACCATCCCCCCTGGAGCGACAGGCCGCTGACCGCACCTTCCAAAAAGGCGTACTCGGCGGCGACGTTCAAGGCCCAATCAGGCACGCCGGCCGGCGTGTTGCCAATGAGGTTTTCGTCATCGTCTTCGGTGAACTCTGCGGACAAGTAGGTCGCTGAGCCGGTAATACTCAGGTTGTCGCCAACCAGCCCCGTGACGCTGAATTCGGCGCCATCGTGCTGCTGCTCACCGCGCTGGACACGTCGGTTGGTTTCGAGGTCGTCGGTGGGCGAGTCCTTGCGAGTGATGGTGAACACGGCACCGGTTGCCAAGAGACGGCCGCCGAGCGCTTCCCATTTCACGCCCACTTCCAGCTGCTCACCGAGGGTGGGGGCGAGTTCCGCGCCGGCATTTTCATAGTCAGGGCCGACCACGGCATTAGGCTCAAAACTTTGGCTGTAGGACCCGTAGACCGACAAGCCAGGGTTGAGCAAATACAGAACACCCAAGCGCGGGGAGACATTGTCGGCCTTTTGTTCAAAGGTCGTCACGCCTTCAGGGTCGCGCTGTGCGGCTTCAAACTCGTCGTAGCGCGCGCCCGCCAGAATGCGCCAATGTTCACCGATACTGATGACATCATGCAGGGTGATCCCTTGGCGTTCCTCTTCACCCAAGTTCTTCTCCGGGCGTGTCGGGATTTGCGGGTCAGGGATAATCTCTGGGTTAAAGATATTGGTGGTGAAGACCTCGTTGCGTGACGTTTCGTTGTTATCGACGTCAACGTCGGTCCGATCGATACCGATCAGCAGCTCATGCGCCAACGGACCGGTGTCGAACTTGGCAATCGCATCGACATAGGTGGTGGCGTAGTCGCGACGATTGATGCGATTGCGTGCACGGATATTCACATTGCCGTTTTCATCCGGTAGGCCACGCGTCTGGTTGTCATAGCGATCGCGCTCGTAGTCCTGGAAGCTGTAGCCCGCGCGCACGCGCCAGTGCTCGTTGAACGTGTGGTCAACTTCAGCAAAGAAATTCCAGACGTCGGAGTCGTAGCGGCTCCAGGGTTGGTTATAAATGGTGTCAAACGATTGTCCGGAGAAGTCGCCTGTGAGGTTGACCAAGCCAATATCCTGCGGTCGATCATCTTCCAGCCAGTCAACGTTGACGCGTACCAAGGTGTCGTCGGTCGCGTCCCAATCCAGCGCTGCCGAAACGGCCTTGCGGCGGGTGGTAAACTGACTGCCATCGGCAAACTCGCGGAAGGAGCCGGAGTCTTCATACACCCCGTTCAGGCGATAACGCACCTTGCCTTCGCTGTCTAATGGGCCGCCATGATCGATGTGATAGTGCTGCAGATCATAGCTGCCGAACGTGGCTTTGAGGGCGGTGAGTCGCTCTTCGGTCGGACGTTTGGGCACCATGTTCACCAGGCCGCCGGGCGCGAGTGTGCCGTAGAGCACCGAGGCGGGGCCCTTGAGCACTTCCACGCGCTCCAGGACTTCTACCGGTGGCGCATGCAAGTGAAAGTTGGAGCGCCCGTCGCGCAGATAATTCGAGGTGTTGGACAGATCAAATCCACGCACCTGATACGAAGAATAGGCACCCAAGAAATTATTGGATTTTTGCACGCTCGCGTCATTTTGCAGGATTTGATCCAGCCGGAAGGCCTGCTGGTCAGCAATCAAATCCGCGTTGATCACGTACAGCGACTGTGGTGTCTCAATCACGGGCAAATCCATGCGCGTGGCCGACGAGGCGTCTTCCGTATAGTAGGTCTCTTGCTCAGTGATGGTAACGGCGTTCAGTGATTCAACGCCTTGTTCATCGTTCTCGGGTGGCGCGGCGTCATCAGCGGCGACGGCTGATTGCGCAGAGGCGCAGGAAAATACAAGCGGAGCAACAGTGTGTCGCCAGCGGTAACTTTTTAACACGGAGGGCTCCTGTGTGTGTGCGCTTTGTGTGCGAAAACATCCTGCTGCAGGCCTGCAGTATCTGCAGTTGCGCATAGAAAACTTACCGCCGCGATCCTGCTTTGGCATTGAATATAAATGTAATGATAATACAAATGAGAATGATTTGTACCACGGAATACATTTTTGTCCGGTAGTTCCATTCGCGGGGATTTTTTCGGGAGCCGTTGGTGCGTGCGTTTGGGGCGCTGCCATCGCACGCATGCGTAAACCAAGGGTGGGGTGATCGGCGAGGCCTTGTGCCTCGAGAGACTATGGTGAGCGCAGCAGAATGTCAGAGTCGTTGACTTGGTGGATATCGCGATGCCCCATGAAGGCCATGGTCAGTTCGGCTTCTTCTTGAAAAATTTCCAACATGCGCGTCACCCCCGATTGCCCGTCGGCACCGAGTGCATAGACCAGCGGTCGACCGACCATCACGCCGCGGGCACCAAGGGCGCGGGCGCGGATCAGATCTTGGCCACTGCGAACGCCGCTGTCGAGCCAGACTTCGATGTGGTCGCCGACGGCCTCGACGATCTCAGGCAAGGTGCTGATACTCGATCGCGCGCCGTCAAGCTGTCGCCCGCCATGGTTGGAGACCACCAAGGCATCGGCGCCAAGCTTGACGCATTCGCGCGCGTCGTCGGCTTCCATAATGCCTTTGATGATCAAGGGCCCATCCCATAAGTCACGGAAGAATTTCACGTCAGACCAGGTGAGTTTGGGGTCAAAGGAGGCGGCCGTCCACTTCATCAGGTCGCTCATGTCATCAACGCCGGTGGCGCACCCTTGGATATTGCCAAAGCTGCGGTTTTGGGTGGTGAGCATGCCCAGTGCCCAGCGCGGGCGGCGCGCGATATCCAAGAGGTTCGGTAGGGTCAGGCGCGGTGGCGCGGTCATCCCATTGCGGTGATCGGCATGGCGTTTACCAATGATCTGCAGGTCCAGCGTCACCACCAAAGCCGAGCAGGCCGCCGCTTTGGCGCGCTCGATCAAGGCGCGAGTAAAGTCGCGATCCTTTTGTGCATACAGCTGAAACCAAAAGGGCTTTTGGGTGTGGGCCGCCACGGTCTCAATCGAGCAGATGCTCATGGTCGACAGGGTAAACGGGACGCCGAAGGCCTCCGCAGCGCGCGCGGCGAGAATTTCACCATCTGGGTGTTGCATGCCGAGTAAACCCACGGGTGCGAGTGCTAGCGGTATAGTGACGTCGGTGCCGGCCAAGGTCGTGGCGAGGCTGCGCGGCTCCAGATCGCGTGCGACGCGCTGCCGAAAGAGTATGCGTTGGAAATCTGCGGTATTCATCGCCAGCGTCTGCTGGGTCCATGACCCCGACTCGCAATAGCCCTGAAACATCTTCGGCACGCGACGGTGATAAAGGCGTCGTAAATCAGACAGTTCGCAGATCGTTGGCATCGTCAGTTCCCGTGCTGAGACTCAAGCATTCGCGCCAAGAATACCGCAGGGGTCACAGAGAGGTCGAGACAAACGAGTACGTCGCTTGAAACTCTGAGGCAATGGCAATATTCTCACGAAATCACAATGATTCTCATTAATGTTTTGGTGGTCGTTCTATGATGTTGCCCGCTCAATCGGTGAGTTGTTCATGACGGAGCACGGCGTCGTCGCCGCCACGCCTCCGCGCCGCGCCTCTCGCCCCTCACAACAGGCGCCACGCCATACGCGATGGCAAAATACACTGCGTATTTTTACCGCGGTGGTGGGTGGCTACGCCTTTGCGAACACCGCCAGCATCTTACTCTCGACCGCGTTGCCCGTGTTTCGGGGCGAAGCGGTGGTGATTGGCTTTCTGCTGACCTACGTCTTTTACACCGTGGCGATTATGTGGGTGTTTGGCGACAGCAACTGGAAACGCAGTTGTGCCGGGGTATGGCTGCTGTCACTGCTGTTTGGCGGTATTCATTGGTTGGTCATGCAGCTTGGAGCAGCGGCATGAGTGGCAAGATTGGCTTTCGCCACGCAATGACACCGGTTCACACCTGGGGTGGTCTGGTGGTTGGCTGGGTGCTGTTCTTTATCTTTGTGACCGGCACACTCGGGTACTTTGATACCGAGATCGACAGCTGGGCCAGACCGGAAATACAACGCCAAAGCATCCCTGCTGATGATGCGGTCGCCTTGGGATTGGCGCGCTTGACGACGGTGGCGCCCAACGCCGATAGCTGGACGATCGGGCTGCCCGGGTCACGCGATTATCCCAACCTCCGCGTCTCCTGGAGCTATCAGCAACCGCCCGAAGGCAAGGAACGGCGGGGCAATGAAGTGCTT
>DOIU01000369.1 GCA_003511825.1 Gammaproteobacteria bacterium
ATGTCTGTTTCACTCGCCATACTACGCAATGAGCCGTTTGCTGCAAGGCGCCAAGTATTTGTCTGAATACAGCGTCGCGGCCGGTGACAGGCCATACCACGCCCAGGGTGATTATTCGGGCGGTAGCGCTATTGTACTTATGCAGGGTGAATGCTGGAATGGTTTGCCGAGCGTTCTGAAATGAGATGTCAGAAACATTCTAAGCGCATCGGGTATACGTCGTGAAACAGACTGAGGTCGGGTGAGAAAATCGTCAGTGTTGCCGTTCTGGTCCTGGTTGTTGGGGCGCAGGTTACACCCCACGATCGGGCAGTTGTGGCGAATTAATGAGCGAGAAAACCGCTCAGAACTCCGCCGCTAGCGAGAGATACACACCGCGTGGCTCTCCGCGCTTGATGAAGAACGCACTCGTATTGTTTTGATACCAGACTTCGTCAGTCAGGTTCTTAACAGCAATATCGGCATTCACAATCATGCCGTCCAGTGGCCATGAGCTTTGCAACTGCAGCTCGTGCAGAGCACGCGCGGGAGTGTCAAAGCTATTATTGCCGTCACCCGGGCTGTCGCTTTGGTAGTCCAGACCATAAGCCAACGACCACCGTGGACTGAGATCCCATTGCGACCACGCCACCAGTTTGTTTTTGGGGATGCCAGCGAACGCATTCCCTTCAGTGTTACCTGTGCCGGAGTCGGTGACCTCGGTATCTGTGTAGGCATAGCTCAGATAGAGGCTGACGTCTTCGCGCAGCTGACCGGCGATATCCAGATCGAAACCCTGACTGACTTGTTCGCCATCTTGCACACTGACATTGGGTTCATCAGTACTCACGATGACGTCTTACTTCTTGATTTCGAACGCGGCCATCGTAAGCGCCAGGCGGTTGTCGAGCAATGACCAGCGCGCGCCCAGTTCAATCTGCTGGCAGGTCTCCGGGTCCGTCAAAGGAGCCCCCCTGGCCACGTGCCTGGCCGAACTGATTGCGGTAGGACTCACCGTAGCTCGCATAGAGGCTCACTGACGGTGTGGTATCCCAGACGAATCCGACGCGTGGAATCCAGGCGTCGTTGTCCGACGGAACCCATCGGTCGCGTGGTTCGCCACTCCACACCGTATCTGAGTTGTATTGGGTTTCAAAGATGCCGTAGCGAACGCCCAACAGCATGTGCAGATTCCACGGGGTGTAAGTGACCAGGTCCTGCACATTGAACCCTTTATCCGTGTTGGTCCAGTCGAGGATCGCGAAAGGCGGCGAATCTTCGAAATCAGTGCGGTGCGGGTAGGTGCCCGGTATCGGGTCGTAGATAGTAATGGGGGTAGCCATCACCTGATACGCTTCGGGCAGTTGAATATTGAACGCGTTGTGGTTGCGCATATTGTTTTTAGAATAATTGAGTCCCAGCAAAGCGCGGTGCTCAAAGTCACCGATTGTTTTGTCCAACGTGAGATGAACGGCTGCATACTGACCATCCGATGTTCGGCGTTGGTCAAAGACCAGTCGACCGACATTGCCCTCTTCATCTACCGGACCGGTAAAGCTGTTGTAACCCGTGTTACCCATATCGCGTTTGGTGGTATTGCTGCCGACTTGTGCGACCAAGGCGACAGCGTTGCTGAATCGATGGTCCAGCTGCAATTGAAACTGCTCGGTGGTCTCTTCAGCGAAGTCATTGCTGTGTCCCAAATACGTCTCGATAGGCAGCTCAATGATGTTGGCTTCCGCATCGAGCAGGGTGTCAGCGGGGGCCGGATTGTTGTCAATGCGGATGCGTTCGGCGAGCAGGGAAAGGGTGGTATTGTCTGTCAGCTCGGCACGCAGTTGTAGTGTCGGGGCCACTTTTTCATTGTAGACATAGTCCTGCCAACTCTCAGAATCTTCCAGACCCAGGGTGAATCGGTAAGCAATTTTATCAGAGCCCGCGATGCTGCCTGTGGCATCGACGTCAGCGCGGCGGGTATTAAAGCTGCCAAAGGTTGTCGATATGCTGTATGCGGCGTCTTTTTGTGGTTTTTTATAGACGTAATTGATCAGGCCACCGGGTTGTGCAGAGCCGTAAAGCAGTCCGGCTGAACCTTTGAGCACTTCCACAGATGCCAGTGCCGATGGATCGGCCACAGGTGAATCAACCCCATAAAACGGAATGCCGTTTTTGAGTGCGCCATTAAGCTCGGCGTCGGCGCTGAAACCGCGAATAAACACGCGCTCAAACGTGCGCGAGTGCCCCGTACCTGTGATCACGCTGCCAGACTGCTCGATAATCGCCCGTGTACTGGTGGCGTTTTCCAGATTCAGAATCCCTCTTGGGATAACGGAAATATTCAAAGGCAGCCTGTTGAGCGGCACGTTCGACAACGTCGCAGCAGAGGCTTGCTCCGCTCGCAACGCTTGTTCGGGTTTGTCGCTGATATCAAGATCTTCAAGATTCTCCACAACACTGTTCGCGCGATCATCGGTTTGTGCACTGTGATCCGCGTTCTCAGACTGCGCAAGGGCTGGTAATCCGACAGTGGTAAAAAACACACAGGCCAGTATTGTCGCCGTTAATGTCTTGGGATAATGCGATCGAAGACGCATCGAATTGCCTCCGAGGAATGGGTAATACTCAATACAATATTGGTACTTGATGAACATGCGCGTGTGGAATGTTATTGCAAATGAGAACTACTATTGGCAATATGGAGCCGCATAGATAGACCTTGATAAAAAGCCAACCACGGGAATTTATCGTATTTAACTATCACGCACAGTGATCAGCCGAATAACTCATTCTTATCACCGTTCTCATTAATAGAATCAAGTGGCCGAAATCAATGAGCTGTGATACTATTTCAGCGTTGTATCTCGCCAGCAAACCGCCCGCTAAAACTTGCTCATTGTTTATTCATTCCCCTACCGCATTGGTGGGTTCATGGTATTTATCCCTATGAATAATGGGTTTATCCCTGTCATGGTAATACTGCAAGCCCATAACAAATCGTCCGTTTGTTCCCTAGCGTGATTGTTCGCGATTGCGTGAATTGATTGTTCAGAAGAGTGCCACTGACGGCACTGTTTGCGATAAGAGGTAATTAATAATGTCACGGCCCATGAAACACCGTCATTACCCAGTGAATGCTCGCTCAAGCATTGTCGCTTCCAAAAAAACGTTTGCCCATAAGGACGAGGGTCCGTTACAAAAGACGGTGTTAGCTCTGGCTGTGCTTGCAGCCTTGGTCAGTGTAGAGCACGCTGTTGCTCAGGATGGTGGTGTGAATACGGATGAACAATCAGCCGTCCAAGAATTGCCGGATGTACCCGTTAGCGGTGAGATTATCGAGACGAGCACGGAGGGGACGCAGTCCTACAAGGCGGATGCCGTCACGCTGGGCAAAGAAGCCTTGAGGTTGCGTGATATTCCTCATTCTGTCAGCGTCATCACGCATCAGCGCATGAAAGACCAGAACATGACCTAGCTGAATGACGCTATGATCTCGGCGACCGGCGTCACCGTAAAAAGCTATGGCAGTGGTACGGCTAACTACATTCTGCGTGGTTTCGAACTCGATTCCGTTGCGATCGACGGCATCCGAACGACGGGCAGCTCCAGCGGTACGCATGGTCATGGGTCACCCGATTTAACCAGCTATGAACGGATTGAGGTGCTGCGCGGTGCGGCGTCACGGCAACAAGGCGCCGGAGAGCCTGGCGCGGATAT
>DOIU01000274.1 GCA_003511825.1 Gammaproteobacteria bacterium
AAATTCAATATCCATCACCGTCCCCGTTGCTTAAACACACTTCTCTAACAGATTTTTCAGTACCTGTTTGCCCTCGGGCCAGTCACCTAACCCTGAGCTAGCATTGATATGCCCCACCTTGCCAATGAGACGGAACTCAGCATTGAGCGCACTGGCCTGTTCTTTGGCATGTTCAACCGAGCCATAAGGATCATCGTCACTCGCGACGACCACCATCGGGCAAGGCTTTTTGATGGGGTGGTCCAGATTGCTGAAGTGCTTCGCCTGCGGCGGGAACTCACTCCCCTGTGTATCCGGAATGGCGACCAGTAGCGCTGCTGCCAAGCTCGGATGGTGATGCCGTTTTAGCCACTCGGTCAACAAAACACAACCCAAGCTATGCGCAACCACGACGATATCCTCTTCAACCTGGGCTACCGTCGCTTCTAAGTTCGCCAGCCAGGTCTCCATAACGGGGTTGTCCCAATCCGCGTGCTCTACCCATGAGGCGCTCTCAGAACGCTGCTCATACCACAATCGCTGCCAATGGCCTTCGCCAGAGTTGCCAATGCCTGCGAGGAAAACGTAATGCATATACTGACGCCCTTCGTTCTCAACAAGTCGGTTTTGATGCTGAGCCCGACGTCACTATGAAACACCTTTGACCATGGACTCAAGCTTATTCACAGTATTTAAATTGCGACCCGTGGCGGCCACCCCCAAGCAGGCTTCAATATTCGCCACCAGCTTCGACCGCCCAATCCCATCGGGTGCATGCAGGTAACACACCTTGCCGTTTATCGCATAACGCTCAGAGGGTAATGCCATGGGTTGTATTTTATCGTGATTCACTGCGGGTGTGTCTTTGCAGAAGTAGACATGCACAAACTTACCCTCGTACCCTTTGTACGGGTTATTCTGCATCACGGTTTCAAACTCACTGACGGTCAGCACGCAGACTTCAGGTGTAAACCCGAAATGATCCTGCACCAGCGATTTTACGACGCGCTCGGGGTGACTTTTGCCCTTGAGCACCACATTGCCACTCTGGAGGTAGGTCTTGATCTGCTCAAAGCCGCTGTCCTGCAGCCGCGTTTTCAGCTCGGCCATGGGGAGCTTGTTGTTCCCCCCAACGTTGATGCCTCTCAATAATACAATATACGTCTTCATGGTTATTCTAAACAGCGACCTTATGATCGCCCCACAGACCTCGCGTCATTTCCCCGATCTGTACAGGCTCGACACGATCAAACTCGATATCTCTGACCGTACGCATATCGCGCCACATGCGTTCATGACCTCGAGTAAAGCGCACGGGTTTGATGCGTTTTTGCCAGCGCGCAATTTCCCGCTCGGTGGCCTCGCGACGTGCTTTTGCCACGCCGTAGAGGCGCACGGCCGGCGGTGACGCAAAGCGCCCCCCGATCAGCGACTTGAGCCAAAACCAACGGGAACTGTTGACTGCCAAGACACACACTCGATCATTCACGGTGATGTTTTGCGGCAGATGTTGCGTGAACTGTTCGAAGTAAACGCCCTGCCCAGGCTGGCCCAAGATGAGCGACCCGATCGGCGTGACATGGGGCTCGCCCTCGCGCGTTACTGTCGCGATAGCATAGTGAAAAGACGTACTGAAAGAGTCTCGAAACAAGCGCTTTATCGCGCCCCAATGCGTCTGAATTTGCATGTGTTTACCCCCTGGTATGAACCCAACTCACGGTGCATCTCTGCACGTCAAGCACACGCCTCACAGGCGCGGCTCCCACGACGATAAATATGCCTCACAATACCAGAGAGCGTGGGTGGCAACCACCTGTTAACGTCATCACACCATCACTGCTCGATGTGTGCATACAATGGCCATCACTTGTGGTAAAAAAGCAGAAACTCCACAAGAGAGTCATGGACAGTGACCATGGAACATATCACCCGTATCTCCCGCACAGGTGTTCTATTGGCAATAGGCCTCGCATTCATCGGATGCGGTACCGATAGCGATAACGCCGATACAGGCACCCTCTCCGGTGATTTTCCGTTTGCGAATCTACAACACTGGCAACGCCACGGCGAGCCGGTACTGCGTGATCCTGAACCGGGCGGTGGTTACGAAGTTGCAGCCGACCCGCATCCCTTCCGTACCCAAACCGGCTCACTGCGTATGGTGTACAGCGGTCCGCACCCAGACAATGATTACGCGACCATCAAACTCGCGACGGCGAATGACCCCACACAATGGTCTGTCGGCCCGGTTCTACTATCAGGCACAAACGCAGGCGGTCTGGACTTGAATAAAGAGACCGCGTTCTACCGACTCGCAACGTCAGGCAAACACCAGATTTACTACATTGGCTACGAGGACGGCGCTGTGTATCACTCACAGATATTCATGGCGGAGGCTGACACCCTGGAAGGCCCCTACCGTCTGCCAACAGCGCCCATCGTGCCCACGTCTGTGCAGGACGGGTTTGAGGTGAAAACAATCACCTCTCCCTCCATCGTTGAACACGACGGCCAGCTCTACATGGCCTACTGTGCCTGGGACGGTTTCCCCGACCCCACTGCTGTCCAGGTACACGGCGCCATCTCGAACGACGATGGCCAAACCTGGAATCGCATTGGCGAGGTCAACGCGCCGGTCTGTATGGAAGGCGCATTCAGCAAAGGTCCGGATGGGAAATTCTATGCCGTAGCGCAAGCCGAGGGCGGGTTGACACTCGGCCGCAGCGATGTGCCGTTTCCGGACGCGGGCTACGAGATGTTGGCCCAGCCGGTGATGACGCCCGCAGGCGCACCCTGGGAAGTCGATGAACTGAACACACCGCAGATCTTTTTTGAGGGGAGCACTGCATACTTGTACTACAGCGGTGCGGATTTCTCTAAGGGCTGGTGGATCATGTTGGCCACCACAGACCTAGAAGAATAGGATGGTAAATGCTCCATTATACAAGCAGCTCACCAACACTTTGCGCCCCGGCACCAAAGACACGTGTGTAGCGCGCAATTTCCGCTTCTGACCCCATGGCTTTGTGAATATTATCGCTGAGCTTCACCGTTGAGCGTCCATTGGCCTCAAACGCTTTGCACACCAGCGAAAACGGGTCCAAAGCGTCGCCCCAGAGCCCACGAAAGTCATTGGTGAGCAAGGTTCCCCAGCCGAAGCCCAGGCGCACTTTGCCATGGTATTGGTGGTAGAGCTGCTCAATTTCATCCACATCCAGGCCATCAGAGAAGATCAGCAGTTTTTCGCGCGGGTCTTCACCATGGTGTTGCCACCACGCGATGGCCAGTTGGGCGCCAGCGTCAGGGTCGCCGCTGTCAACGCGAATGCCTGTCCATTTGGCGAGCCAAGGCGGTGCGTTTTTGAGGAAGTTTTCGGTGCCATAGGTGTCGGGTAATACAATACGCAGATTGCCATCGTAGTCCTGCTGCCAATGCTCCAGCACTTGATACGGTGCATCGGCGAGCGTGGCATCGTCATCAGCGAGTGCGGCGTAGACCATCGGCAACTCATGCGCATTGGTACCAATCGCCTCCACCTCGCGGCGCAGTGCGATCAAGCAATTGGAGGTACCGAGAAATCGCTCACCCAGCCCCTCAATCATGGACTGCACGCTCCAATCCTGCCACAAAAATCCGTGGCGACGCCGCGTGCCAAAATCCGCAATCCGCAAGTCCGGCAGCTGACGCAAGCGTTCAATCTTTTCCCACAGATGTGTGGTCGCGCGGGCGTAAAGGACTTGTAAATCAAACTTGGCCATGTGGCTCAGCACCGCGCGTGAGCGCAACTCCGACACAATCGCCAGCACCGGCATCTCCCACATCATGGCCTCGTGCCAACGCCCCCGCGCGGTGAACTGGTATTGGTCACCCGTCTTGCTGAGTTCGTACTCGGGCAAACGAAATCCCTCAAACCAGTCGATAAACGCCGGGCTGAACATGCGCTGCTTGCCGTAGAAGGTATTGCCGCGCAACCACGTGATCTCACCACGACTGAGCGCGATGTCACGCGCGTGCTCTAGCTGTGCACGCAGCTCGTCTTCATCGATCAACTCGGAGAGTGCCACGTGGCTCGAACGATTGTGCAAAGCAAACGCCACCCTGACGTCGGCGTGACGCTTATGGATGAGCTGCGCCATCAGCAGTTTGTAGAAATCCGTATCCAGCAGCGAGCGGATGATCGGGTCAATTTTCCATTTGTGATCATAGACCCGCTGCGCGATATCGATCATGCCACCACCTCGACGCCATGCTTGCGCATCTCGCTAAGCGCTGCGTCCAGCGAGCCGTCCAAGTTTATCGCGCGCGTTAATGGCAATAGCAATCGCACCTCAAAGCCGCACTTGGCGCCATCAATGGCTGACCACGCCACGCAAAAGTCCGTGGCCAAGCCAACAAAGTCCAACGACGTCACACCGCGATCACGCAAGTACCCATCGAGGCCGGTGGGCGTGGTTTTATCGTTCTCAAAAAAAGCGGAGTAGCTATCAATGTCTGCGCGAAAGCCTTTGCGAATGATGAGGTCTGCCCGGCTCTGATCAAGCGCGGGATGAAAGGCCGCACCCGAGGAGCCAATAACGCAATGACGCGGCCACAACACCTGGGAGCCATAGGCCACCTCAATGACGGAAAAAGGCGCAGCGTTCTGATTATCCGCAAAACTGATGTGTTCGGGCGGGTGCCAATCTTGTGTGAAAATGACGCCGTCATAGTCGCCCATGATCGGGTTGATTAAGGCGGGTAGCTCATCCCCGCCCGCCACCGCCAGGGCCCCACCGGGACAAAAGTCGTTCTGCACATCAACGACCACTAAGACTCTCATGTGACTCTCCTCTCACTGCGAACCGCAGTGCGCGAATCTGTGTACCGTGGAATCGCATGATACGTCCAAGGGCCATGGCTTAGCCAGCGATAAAACGCGACGCGACAACCGCGATCAAGCTTTGCCATCGACCTGCAAGGGGTTCAAAATGGGGCTGCAACCACATCAGAAATCAGGCTTTGAGAACGCGTATGAAACGACTCATTCTGGTGATCGTAGTGATCTGGGCCCACACCGCCCTCGCGCAAACACCACACGAGGTGCAGCAGATCCTTGATATCAACAACAACGTACCCGATATGCTCTACCGTTTTGAGCCCGACTACCTGTCGATTGCGACCGGTGAAACGGTGCGCTTTTTGGGGACCGTGCGTGGGCAGACCGTCCACAGCGTGCGCGATATGCTGCCCGACGGCGCTGACAAGATCGCCATCATGCCGCGAGACAACCCCGACGTGACTTTCACGGTGCCGGGCGTCTACGGCATTCGCTGCATGAAGCATGCGCGCCATGGCATGGTCACACTGATCGTCGTGGGCAACGACTACCCTAACCTGGCGGCCGTTAGGGCCGCCGTCCCCAAAGGGCTGAATTGGTTCGCGCACCCCAAGATGTATCGGCTACTCGATCGCGCC
>DOIU01000277.1 GCA_003511825.1 Gammaproteobacteria bacterium
CTGCTCGGCCTGCGCCTCGTCCCGCGCCTCGTCCTGGGTGATGCTTTCCGTGTTTGCAATCTGATCGTTATCAGGGTTTGCTGTATCGCTCATTCAGTGACTTCCTGCGTTCATCTCTGTAATAATGCCAAGTTTAGGCGCGTTTGGCAAAGATACCCACACGGAAAAAACGTTTTTAGGCATCCAATCTTCCCTTGTGCGTGCTGCTTAGCAGCATAACGTTTTTCGTGGGCTGACAGCTAGTCACGTTTGAAATACAATCCGGCCATTCCCATAAGGCAGAATCTCAGATCGTGAACGAGCAGTGGCGCACATTTTTGTCTGACCAAGGCGCAGAGTACGACGCATCCGGACTCATTACACAGGTGCCAGAGCCTGTAACATCGGCGTCTGCAAGTCTTTACGATTTGTCCTGGCGCAGCGTATTGCGTATTACAGGGGCGGATGCACAGGACTTTTTGCACGGCCAGTTTTCTAATGATGTTAAGGCCTTGAACGGGCAAAGCAGTCAGCTCAACAGTTACGCCAATCCCAAAGGCCGCATACTGGCATTGTTTCGTTTGCTAAAGGGGCAGGGCGATTTTTACTTGGATTGCCCCGCTGAGGTATTGCCGGCTTTCAGCAAGCGTTTGCACATGTTTGTCATGCGCTCCGACGTGCAGATTGCGTCCATGGATGAGACTCATGCAATGGTGGGGCTCTCAGGCGAGGGAGCACCACAGGCGCTCACAGAAGCAGGCTTGGCCGTGCCCGAGGCTGTTGAGGCGATCACTGTCGACCCGGATTCCGCGACCATCGTTGCACGCTTACCCGGCAATCAGCCGCGGTTTACCCTGTTGGCCCCGACCGAGACGCTGTCTGAACATTGGCATGTCCTCTCGCCCTTGGCGGGTTTGAGGCCATCGGTAGAGTGGAAGCATGAGCAGGTCATGGCAGGTTTACCCGAGGTGTACACCGCAACCACCGAGGCCTATGTCGCGCAGATGGTCAATCTGCAGCTGACCAATGGCTTGAGCTTCAAGAAAGGCTGTTTCCCCGGTCAAGAGGTCGTCGCGCGACTGCAGTATTTGGGTAAGCTCAAACAACGGATGTACCTATACGCCTGCCAGGGCGCCGAGGCAGCGCCTGGTGACAGCGTTTTTTCAGAAGACACGGGCATGGCTGTTGGCGATGTTGTTGAGATTGCCAAGGATCGTGACGGCAAGCAGCATTGCCTGCTGGTGCTGAAGACCGCTGCTGCCGAGGGGGGGCAGGCCTTGCACCTGGCCGATCCTGACGGGCCACTGTTAACGCGATGCGAGCTGCCTTACGCGTTCGAAGACTAAACGCCATGTGCGCCGATTGCTGCGCGCAACCCTATCACGATAAGAGGAACCCCCACATGTCTTTAAAAACTGCAGATCTGTCCGACGCGCATGAAGATGCGGTCGCTATTGCTGAGCCTGTGTTTGCCGATTTTGGCGGCAAACTGATGTTTCACGGCAAAATCCAGACGCTCAAAATCTTTGAAGACAATACGCTGGTGCGCAAGATGGTGTCTCAGCCCGGTGCTGGCCAGGTGTTGGTTGTCGATGGGGGCGGCTCAATGCGTTGTGCCTTGTTGGGTGGCAACCTGTCGACGCTTGCCGCGCAGAACGGCTGGTCGGGTATCGTGATTTATGGCTGTATTCGCGACTCAGAGGAAATCGGCGCCGAGCCGCTCGGTGTTAAAGCACTGGGGACGCATCCCAAGAAAACGCCGAAAAATGGTGTCGGTGAAGAGAACCTCACGGTACGTTTTGCCGATGTGACCTTTGTGCCCGGACAGTACATTTACGGCGACGAGGATGGCTTGCTGGTCAGCGCTGAGTCTTTACACGACTAGCCGGCAAAGACCGATCCGTCGAATAAGTCGCCTGCGACGATGCAGAAAGTTTATTCAGCCGCGAATGTGATCGATGCTCAACTCTTGTGTGATCGCTTGCAGGCTCAGGGTATCGAGGCGGTGGTTAACGGAGGGTATCTCACCGGTGCCGTCGGTGAGTTGCCACCTGACCAATTGGTCGGTGTTTGGATTGTGCACACAGGCCAGCTGTCGCACGCACGCAAGGTCGTTGAGGCCTATGAGCAGGCCCTCGCCAACGATGAGAAAGACAGTCCTTGCCCGCATTGTGGCGAAGAAAACCACGTGAATTTCCGCATCTGCTGGCATTGTGGTGAGGCGTTGTAAGAGCGCACGCCAGGCTCGGCCTTGGGCCAGTGACTGGCCCCGCAGTCCTGTCGTTGTCATGCGTTCACAGCGACGCCTTGCGCTCAGTGCAGCAGATTAAACATCCGTCGACGATAGCGTCCGACCAATGGGTCGCCACCCAGCACGTCAAACAAGGTGATGAGGCATTTGCGCGCGGCGTCATCGCCAAAGTCGCGGTCTTTTTGCATCAACGTCAGCAATTGTTCCAACGCGTCTTCAATCTGACCGCTGAGTGCGAGCTTAATGGCGTAGTGGTAGCGTGATTCGCTGCCGGTATCGGCTTCCACCTCGGCTGCAAGTGCCTCCAGGGTTTTGTCACTGGTGTCGGCTTGCGAAAGGGTGAGCATGCCCTTAAGACGCAGACCTTCGTCACTGTTAGCGTCTTTTTCATCGAGATGATTTAACACGCGCTCAGCCGATTCATAGTCGCCGGTCGCCATGCAGACTTGGCCGAGTGCCAATGCCGTCTGGCCATTGCTCGGATCCGTGTTATACGCTTCGATCAAGAGGGCTTTTGCACCCTCCACATCGCCTTGTTGAAACGCGAACATCGCTTGTTCGACGCGATCGTCAACCGGTGCTCCAGCGCCTTGCACGTGTTTGTCGAGAAAGGCCCTGACCTCAGATTCAGGCAGAGCGCCCATAAACTCATCAACAGGCTGGCCATCTTTAAAGAGTTTGACGGTCGGTAGGCTGCGCACGCCCAGTTGCATCGCAATGTTCTGGTTTTGATCGCTGTTGCACTTGGCGAGGATAAATCCGCCTTGGTATTCCTCGGCCAGTTTCGCCAGGATTGGCATCAGCATCTGGCAGGGATTGCACCAGTCGGCCCAGAAATCGACCAGCACCGGTACTTGGCGAGACCCCTCCATGACGACTTGCACAAAATTCTGTTCGTTAACATCAATGATGTAGGGTGATTCAGCCATGTCCGCCAATCCGATAATTCACTGTAAAGGTGTTTGCACTATAGGTACTCAGAGTGAAATATCAAGCATCGAAGCGCCAGGGGCTGTGCCGGCCTGCGAGTGAGTCCACGCAGGCCTCTTTGCGTCCAGGCCTTGCAGGGCTTCGCGTCGCGTCAATCGTGCCTGGGAGTGGAAATCACGCAGCCAGCGCCTTAAACTGTCGCGTTTTACGCAGGGCCAAACTGGGTGGCGTTCCAGCAAGGATCATTCAGCTTCCGGAGTAAGACATGTTTAGCAAAGACCAGACGACAGCCGATTT
The DNA here is from genome assembly GCA_003511825.1 of Gammaproteobacteria bacterium. Taxonomy (GTDB): domain Bacteria; phylum Pseudomonadota; class Gammaproteobacteria; order Granulosicoccales; family Granulosicoccaceae; genus UBA7957. The sequence continues at coordinate 3,458 of DOIU01000277.1, forward strand.
TGATCCTGAGCTGCAGGCGGCCCTGGATGCCGAGGTGCAGCGCCAGGAGGATCATGTAGAACTGATCGCATCGGAGAACTACGTCAGCCCGCGCGTATTGGAAGTACAGGGCTCTGTGCTGACCAATAAATACGC
>DOIU01000123.1 GCA_003511825.1 Gammaproteobacteria bacterium
ATGTGCATGTGCCGGCAGCCTTGCAAGCCTTGCGCAAGATTGGGGATAACTTTGTTCACGGTGGCGTGTATGAATCTCCCGCACAGGGATTTGATGGGCCAGCGTTCTACAATATGGTTGTTGCCCTCGAGACAGATCTGTCGGCGGACGCACTGGTTGAGCGGTTGCACGCGATTGAAGATGCGCAAGCACGGACGCGCAAGGGCGAGAAGTTTTCCAGTCGTACATTGGATCTGGATCTGCTGTTGTTGGGTGACGAAATCGTGTCAGAGGGGCCCATCTTATTGCCGCACCCTGATATCGCGACCTATGCGCATGTGATTGTGCCGCTCGTGGCGCTGGTGCCGGAATGCCTTGACCCGAGCTCTGGCCGCCGCTACGCAGATGTGATGGACGCGATGCGGCGTCGCGACCCTGAGCAGTTCAGCGCATTGCGCCTGGTGGAGCTACCGCTTGAGCGGTCGGAGTGAGCGCCCGCCATCGACGGCAATGATTTGCCCGGTAACATACTGGCTCTGATCACTGACAAGGTATAGCAGCGTCTGAGCAATGTCGTCCGGGTGGCCCTGGCGTGCCAGCGGGATGTCTGCAAGGATGGCGTCTTTTTGAGCGGTGTCGATTGACGCGGCGCCCTCTGGCCAAAGGATAGACCCTGGCGCTATCGCATTGACCCGCACATCGGGCGCAAGATCCAGCGCGAGCGCGCGCGTTAACATCAGCAGGCCAGCCTTGGCTGCGCAATAAACCGGGTGGTCAGGTAAGGGGTTTTGCCCGTGCACATCCGCCAGGTTCACGATCGCGCCTCCCTGTTCGCGCAAGGCCGGGGCCGCACTTTGTGCAAGGAAGTAGGGGGCCTTCAGATTGGTGCCCACCAAATCATCCCAGTCGGGTGCTTGGGTCTCGCCGACAGGGGTTGGGTAATAGCTCGACGCGTTATTGACCAAGATATCCAGCCGCCCCCAATGCGTGAGTGCTTGGGGTATCAATGCCTCCACTTGGTCGTCAGCACACAGATCTGCACGAATACTGTGCGCGGATGCCGGCCGTCTCTGGTTGAGTTCGTCGACCAGTGCTTCGGCATCGGTGTCAGAACGATGGTAGTGGACGAGAATATTGCAGCCCGCAGCATGGAGGTAGCGATTCACCGTGGCGCCGATGCGCAGTGCGGAGCCGGTGACGAGCGCCACTTTGCCGTGTAGATCGGGGGGAGACATATGCATAATAACCGCCTATTTTGTGGTACCTTAGCCCGCTTTGCCGCCGAGCCCCGAAGGTGACAGCGCCATGATCCAACCGCCGGACGACTTACCCAAACCCGACAGCGCTGCGCTGGCACACAGCGAACGTCTGGTCGATATTGTGCGTGAGAGTATAGCAGAGGATGGTCCGATACCGTTCTCCCACTATATGCAAGCCGTGCTCTATCATCCTGGGCTGGGTTACTACGCGGCAGGTGCGCAAAAGTTCGGTGCCGCCGGCGATTTTGTCACCGCGCCTGAGTTGTCGCCGCTCTTTATTGCGTGTATGGCCGAGCAGGCGGCTGATGTACTGCGAGTGGTCGGGGGTGAGGTGCTGGAGTTGGGTGCGGGGACAGGCACCTTGGCTGCGGGGTTGCTCAATGCGCTTGCCGAACAGAATCAACTGCCAAGCCGTTACTGTATTGTTGAGGCGAGTGCGGAATTACAGCGGCGGCAGCGAGACACGATTGCCGCCCTGGCACCTCACGCACTTGATCGCGTGGTGTGGTTGCAGGCGCTGCCTGAGAATTTCACGGGTTTTGTGCTGGGCAATGAAGTCATGGATGCCTTTCCGGTGGAGCGCTTTCGCATCATGCAATCGGGGCCTGTGGCCATCGGCACGGATTGGCAGGATGGCCGTTTTCGGGACACCGAGATGGCATCATCTGCGGATTTGTCTGACGCCATTGCCGCACTTCAGGGTGATCTGGCGATGCCGATGCCTGAGGGTTACATCAGTGATGTGTGTCTGTATTTAGCACCGTGGATACGTAGCTTATCGGCCATGTTGACGCGCGGCGCCATCGTATTGCTGGACTATGGCTATCCGCGGCAGGAGTACTATGCGCCTGAGCGCCATGGGGGCACGTTGCGTTGTCACTACCGCCATCGTGTTCACGCGGACCCCTATTTGTGGCCAGGTCTGCAAGACATTGGCGCACACGTGGACTTTACCGCCCTGGTCGAGGCGGGTGTGAATGCGGGCCTGACGCTCGAAGGGTTTACCACACAGGCGCAGTTTTTGTTAGCAACGCAGTTGTTACAGCACGCCGAGCGCGTAAGTGCGCAATCGCCGGCCGAGCGAGTCCAGGTATCGCAACAGGTGCAACAGCTGACCTTGCCCGGTGCGATGGGCGAACGCTTTTTGGCCGTTGGCTTCAGTCGGGGTATGGATGCGGTGCTTTTGGGCTTTACCGGCGCCGATCACTCGCATCGTCTCTGAGCGCACAACAGCTTTCTTGACCTTAACCCAGGTAGCACAACTGTTATGGATTTACTGCATGTCGTCTGGCTCGCGCTGTTACAAGGGCTGACCGAATTCCTTCCGATTTCCAGTTCAGCGCATTTGATTTTGGCGCCGGCCTTGCTCGGCTGGGCCGATCAAGGGATCGCCTTTGACGTCGCCGTGCACGTCGGCACGCTGATCGCCGTGGTGGCGTACTTTCGTCACGACATCCGGGCTATGTTCTTCGCCTGGTTGGGGTCGCTGGGAGGCAAAGGGCTGACGCCGCCGGCCTTATTAGCGTGGGGCGTGATTGTCGCGACCATCCCCGCCGCGCTCGCCGGTCTGTTGTTTAAAGGCTGGATTGAAACGGTGCTGCGTTCGCCGCTGGTCATTGCCGGGGCAACGATTTTCTTTGGACTGGTGCTGCTCTGGGCGGATAAAACCTGCACGCAAGCGCGGGATGATACCCAGTTGGGCTGGCGGGATTTTATCGTGATCGGTCTGGCGCAAGCGCTGGCGTTAATTCCAGGTACATCGCGTTCAGGCATCACCATGACAGCGGGTTTGGCGCTGGGACTCACGCGCGAAGCGGCCGCGCGGTTTTCATTTTTGATGTCGATTCCGATCATCGTCGCGTCCGGTCTCGGTGTGGTGAAGGACATGGTCGAAGATACCGGGCCGGTTGACTACACCGCGTTAGGTTTGGGGACCTTGATTGCTGCAGTCAGCGCATTCATATGCATTCACTACTTCCTCGCGTACATCCAAAAGATCGGCATGTTGCCCTTTGTGATATACCGGGTGTTGCTCGGCTTGTTGTTATTTGCGGTCTTTATTTAGCGGTTGCGCTACTCGCCTCTGGGCTGCGGCCAGGGACGGGGACCTTGAGGGTTTTGCCGCCGAGTTTGTGCACGGAATCATGCCCGCGAATGACGATATGCGTCACTGAGGGTGGAATCTGCAGTCGTAGGCTGCGGGTAAAGGGTTGTTCGTTTTCGTGCGGGTGAGCCAGTACGCGTGACCCGAGCACATTGCCGGCCTCATCGAGCACGTCCCAGCGGTCAGCGTAGTGATCCCAGCCGGTATCTCCATGCCTGAGCGTTACATCAATCCGAAAGTGATCATTTTGCAATGGGGTTAGGCGCACATCTTCAACATCGGCTTCGCCGGCAACAGTTATCATGCTGGCGAGCAGCGCGGATACGCCAATGAGCCGTTTGATGCAGGTAGGCATAGGTTTCGCTCCAACTTTTTTCAGGGTGTTATGGTGTGGCATCGCTTTGGGATATCCAGATGTGCACACGCGTGGCGTTATAATACCGAATCCGTGTCGGTAGGGTGGCTTAGATCTGCGGTGATGAACGTGAATGCCTCAAGAGTGTCTCCAGTGCTGCAATTTTTTCTATTGCTGTTGCCCATCGTCTTCAGCAGTTTCTTCTTTGTGTTTGCGGTGGTGGGTTTTTTTCTGGATGGGCGGGACAAGGTGCAGTGGTCGGTTGAGGCCTGGGAGGTGTCGGTGCTGACGGCGATCCTAATCATTGGCTTTAATGCTTTGGTGCTGATTTTGGTGTGGTTTCGGGCGCTCGGCATGCGCCACCCATTGGCCTTATCTGCCGCAGGTCATATCGCACTGTCGCTGGTGCTGACGTCGCTGGTGGCGAAACAGCTAGCATAGCGGCGCTGGCGTAACAATCCTATCGCTGGGTATCACACGCAATGGGCAGAATGGCTGCCTGGAACTGAGGTTTGCAAAGGTTGCACACAAATACGAGCACAGAGGCGTGGTTCTCCGTCAGCCACCTCAAATGGGCGCGGCTGTGGTTACTGATGGGTCTGCTACTGATTACCTGTGTGTTCTATGCGTCGTTCACGTCTCGTGGCTTACCGCTGCCACGCATCCCTTATGGTGACAAGCTGTTGCATATGTCGGCGTATGCGGTGCTGATGGGCTGGTTTGTGCAAATCTTCCATCACCACAAAGGGCGCTTATGCATTGCCGGGCTCTTTATCGCGATGGGCATAGCCATAGAATTTCTGCAGGATTTTTATTTCAAGCGCCATTTTGATGTGATTGACATGCTGGCCAACACCGTCGGTGTTGCCTTGGCCTTGCTCGCGGGCATGACGTGGCTCGATTCGATCCTGGTGGCGATTGAGCGCGCGTGGGTCAGGCGCTTCGGTCACGCGTCATAGGTGCGGCAAGTTTCCAGTCTTTCAGTGCATCGAGTCTAGCCTTGTCAATACGCTGACGAATGTCATCGCCGGTCCCGCCGGCGCGCGCGATTTCCCCGGGGTTGATCGCTTGTAACGCCGCTAACGCACCGCGTAAATAGTCTGCCTGCGGGTAGGGGTCGTCTTCAAACCCCGTCC
>DOIU01000076.1 GCA_003511825.1 Gammaproteobacteria bacterium
CCGGCGCAGCAATTGGCGTTGTTTCAGCTATTGCAGTGCTCCCTTACCGGCTCGGCCAGCCGTCTTTTCCTAGAGAGTAAAAGTCTGGAATTGATTGCGCTATTGCTCGGCAGTCTCCACGAGGCGCCGAACAGTGCGTGCAAGCTGCGCGAGGGTGATATCGAAAAGATCCATCTCGCCCGCGATATTTTGCTGCAAAATCCCGCTGACCCACCCAGTTTACGCGCGCTTGCGCGCCAGGTGGGTACCAATGAGTTCAAACTCAAATCCGGCTTTAAATCCATTTTCGGCACGACGGTGTTCGCCTATGTGCGCCAGCAACGGATGGAACAAGCGCGGGTCCTACTGGCTTGCAGCGACAGCAGCGTGACCCAGGTGGCCCTCCAGGTCGGCTACGCCAGTCCGGGCCATTTTGTCGAGGCCTTTAAAGCACAGTTTGGTATCACGCCCGGCCGGCTGCGCGCGCGAACATAAAGAAGCGGCCCCCTGCGTTTGGGCTGATCGCAAACTGCGCCGTTTTACCGAAAAAAAAATCCGTTTCGGGAAAGTCGACGCTCTCCGTGCCGATTAAGATGCGCTTTTGATGTTGCCGTGGAAGCGCGCTATGCGAAAACTCACCGTCATGATCGCCTGCCTGTATTTGGTCCAGGGGCTGCCGCTCGGCTTGGCGTTTCATGCCTATCCAACCCTGTTGCGCGACGGTGGCGCCTCTCTGGAAATGATTGCCTGGGTGCCGCTGGCAAGTCTCTCTTGGGTGGTCAAATTTCTCTGGGCACCCGCCGTCGAAAACCGCTGGTTACTCTCCGTGGGGCGACGTCGCAGCTGGATTTTGCCGATGCAGGCAATACTCGCGTCGTGCATCGCCACCATGGCCTTGGTGCCATTCAATCAAAGCAATGCCGCACTGCTGCTCGCGCTTGCGGCGCTGGCAGCCTTTGTGAGCGCGACCCAGGATATCGCCACCGATGCCCTCGCCGCAGAGCGTTTGCCAAGCGATGCCTTGGGCGCCATCAATACGCTGCAAGTGGCCTGCTTTATGGTGGGTATGCTGCTCGGCGGCCCAGGGACCTTGATCGGCATTGGTACGTTGGGCCAAGTCACCACGTTACTGTTGCTGGTCGCCGTGGTCTTGGTCTGCGGTCTGCCGGTGTTATTCTGGCGCGAACCGGCGCCCGTGCAACGGGATGTCGCAAAACCTGCAGCGCTTGGCCAGTTTTTACACCGCGCTGCTTCACTGCAGTTACTGGTATTGGGCATCGCCGCCACTGCAGGCGGTGCTGTGTTGTTCGCCTTGGTCAAGCTGATACTTGTGGATGCCGGCTGGGAACTCAGCGAGGTGGGCCTGATCGGCACGGTGGAATCCGTCCTGATCATTGTCGGTTGCTTCATTGCCTATGCGTTGTTGGCAAAAACACAGGTATGGCAGGTCTTGCTCATCGGCTTGGCGATGGTGTTACTCGCCGGACTGTTGTGGCTCGGCATGAGTGCCGGCGAGGGTCCACCCGCCGTCTTGCCGGTGTGGTTATCGGTCGTGTTTGGCGGCGGTGGTATTGGCGTGACCACCGTCGCGTCCTACACCCTACTGATGCGGTATGCGCAACTGGGGGTACAGCCGGGTACCGATTTCTCAGTCTTTCAGAGTTTTCAAACCCTGGGTGAGTTGGTCGCGGCCTCGGCGGCCACCGCGATCGCCGCGCAAGCGGGCTACAGCGCGGGTCTGTCGCTAACGCTGGGCATTGTCGTGTTTGCCGTCGCGATCACCCTGGGGTCGCGCGCGACGGTTCAGCGCTTTTATCGGCATACCGCCAAGGCATGAGCGCCGCTCCCCGGGTCGCAGCGTCACTGCGTGACCTCATTGGTTTGATGGCCACTGAGCGACGCCGCTTAGGTTATGCGCTGTGCCTGACGGTTGTAGCAGCACTGTGCGACCTAATTCCTTATGGGTTGTTGTACCTCGCCTTGGAGACGGTGCTCAGTGGCCAGGCGGTGGCCAGTGGATTGACCACGCTCGCCTGCTGGATGACGTTGGCACTGCTCGCCAAATACGCGCTGTACACAGTGGCTTATCTGCTGAGTCATCAGGCCGCGTTTGCGCTGTTAGCGCATATTCGCCAGGATCTTGCGCGGCGCATCGCGTGGTCGCCATGGCTGTGGCTGCATCGCTTCAGTAGCGGTGAGCTGAAAAAAATCATCATGCAGGACGTGGAGCGTTTAGAGCAGTTCATCGCCCACCACTCGGTGGAAATGATGGCGGCCTTGGTCAGCCCGTTGTTCGTGACGCTATTCCTCGCCTGGTTGGATTGGCGTCTCGCGTTGGCGGCGCTCGCGGTGGTACCCGTCGCAGTGCTGGCCCAGTACCTGTTTATGCGCGGCATGCAGGCACGTTACGCCGAGTTTGAGGCTGTCTCGGCCGATCTCAACGGCGCTATCGTCGAATACGTCCGCAATGCCGCCGTGATGAAGGCGTTCCAACAAGACACCGCGTCGTTCCAGCGGCTGCGAACTGCACTGGACGCGCACAGCCGCTTAATTGCTGAGATCACGCGACGCACCGTGCCGGGGTGGTCGGTGTTTGCGGTGTTACTCGGCGCCAATGTGTTTTTTATCTTGCCGGTTGGCATCGGTTTGCACACGCAGGGCTCGCTGGCGCTCACCGATCTGATACTCGCTCTGGTGCTGGGTTCGGGCATGCTCAAGCCGCTGTTTAAGGTGGTGCGATTCTCCTCCGAGATACAAGAAATACGCATGGGCGTGGCGCGTATGCTACCGTTTCTGCAATGGCAGCCACCGGTGCAGAACACGCGAGACATGCCACAGCCACCGGTCATTGTTTGCTGTGACCAGGTGAGCTTCTCATTTGGCCATGTGCCCACAGTCAGGTCTGTGGATCTGAGCTTGGCGCCCGGCACGACCACCGCGCTGATCGGCCCTTCAGGCGCAGGCAAGTCAACGCTCGCTCAGCTACTGGCAGGCCTGCTCTCGCCCACCTCCGGTGATATCCGTGTTAACCACACACCGCTGTCCACCCTCGACGACCGTCAACGCTGTGCATTGATTGCCTTGGCCAGTCAGGAGGCGTTTTTGTTTCGCGGCACGCTGCTGGACAATCTGCGTCTCGGGTGTCCCGGCGCCGGCGACGAGGCGATTGCCACTTCCTTGCGCGTCGCTCAGGCTGAGGCGTTTGTCAACGCCTTGCCCCAGGGCTTGCACACCTCGGTGGGCGAGCGTGGCGTGCGCCTCTCCGGCGGTGAGCGCCAACGTATCGCCATTGCCCGTGCGTTGCTCGCGGATACGCCGGTACTGATTCTGGACGAGGCGACGGCCTTTGCTGATGCGCGCACCGAACGCGCTTTTCATGGCGCCTTGCGTGAGACCTATGCCGACAAGACCTTGTTGGTCATCACCCACCGACTGCATGCCATCGAGCGCGCTGATTGTGTGGTGGTCATGGCGCAAGGCCAGTTGGTCGACAGCGGCCCTCACGCGGCACTGTTGCAACGCTGCCCGCTCTACCAGCGCCTATGGCACCGCCAGCGCGCATCCCAGCGATGGACCTTAGCGGTCCACCCAAGCCACCCGACAGTCTCGCACAGCTAGGCGCATCATGGCATCTGTGACTGATATCATGCGGCAGGTCATCCACTGCAGCGAGCGATCCCCCTACCCGTTCTACCGCAGCATCGCACTGCGATGTCTGGAACGCACGCTCTCGATCGCGCCGTTCTTTGTCGCCTATGTGTGGCTTTCTCACACGATGGCTTCCGGTGTGTCAGGTTCCGAGCTTGCATTGCCGCTCGACGATCTTACAACCGTCTGGATAGGGGCAGGCGTATTGGCATTGATGCTTGCTGGACAACTGCTGTTTTCGTACCTCGGACAATTACAGAGTTTCCTCAGCGCGTACGAGCTGACCCGTGGCTACCGCGAATCCCTAATCAACCAGGTGCGACGTCTACCCTTGGGGCAGCTACACCAGCAGCGCGCGGGCCACTTGGCCAGCATGCTCACTGACGACGTCAATCGTGTGGAGAAAATCTTTACCCATCTGACGGCTGAACTGGCAGCGGCGGTCCTGGTGCCACTCTTGCTGTGGCTGCCATTGCTGTGGATAGACTGGCGTTTGGCTGCTGCCCTGATGTTGCCATTGCCTGCGGGCTTTTTGTTATTGCACATCACTCGACGGGGATTTTTACAGCAGGTGGCGCGCAAGCAAACGCACAGTCTCGACGTGTCAGGCCTGCTTGTGGAGTATGTCGCCGGCATTAAAACCCTGCGGCTGTTCAACCAGGCGGCTGTCTGGCTGCGCACCCTGGATGGGCATTTTCAGCGGATGCGACAGCAGAGTATGCGGGTTGAAGCTTGGGGGGCGGGCCCGGTGCAAGTCTATCGCTTGGCGCTCGAGCTGAGTCTGGTGCTGCTATTGCTGGTCGGCGCACAACTCGCGGCAGCAGATGCCTTGTCCACGCTGCATTGGTTGCTGTTCGCCATGCTCGCGTACAAGCTGATTGACCCGTTACTGGAAGCGGCCGCCTTCTGGGCTGAGCTGCGCGCCATGGCACAAAGTGGCACGCGTATCGCCGCCCTGCTCGATCAGCCCGGCGCGGCGTTTGGCCAGGAATTCTGCAAGCCCGATACGTTTGAGGTGCATTTTGAGCGCGTCGGTTTTCGCTACCATGACGAATGGGTGCTCAGGGATATCACGTTCACGGCACCAGCGGGCCGCGTGACCGCGATCGTCGGACCGTCGGGTGCGGGCAAATCCACCCTGATGCAACTGATCGCGCGCTTTTATGCGCCGCAAACCGGTGTCATTTCTCTCGGGGGCATCGATCTGAGCACACTGCACAGCGATGCGCTCTACGGGCATTTGAGCGTGGTCTTTCAGGACGTACAACTGTTTGATGGCAGTGTGTTGGAGAACGTCCGCATCGGTCAACCCACGGCTTCCGACACAGCCGTGATCGCGGCATGCCGGGCGGCATGGTGTCATGACTTTGTTTCACAGTTACCCCAGGGCTATCACACGCGCATCGGTGAAGATGGGCAGCGACTCTCCGGCGGAGAACGGCAGCGTCTGTCTATCGCCCGCGCGCTGTTGCGCGACGCCCCGGTGTTGTTGCTCGACGAGGCGACCGCTTCCGTCGACCCCGATACGCAATACGAAATCCAGCAAGCCCTATCAG
>DOIU01000108.1 GCA_003511825.1 Gammaproteobacteria bacterium
GAAACCGTCGTGCTTGGCTCCTTGCCGAAGCATTTTTGGCTGAAGTCCTGGGCGCCGATTAACCCCAGCGGCCGCCAAGCGGTTGAAGCCCGTGTGGTTCAATCATCCTCCGCCTGTCTGTAAACATACGCGAGTTTTTGCCGATAAAGGACAGATGTTCCGCCTGCAGATGACGGAGGTTGTATGGCTGAAGTACACGAAAACACACCCTATATGGTGCTGTTTATCGGGGAAGTCCGCCACGGCATTTGCGCCGCAACTCTCAAACGAACAATGGCGACCACGTTCAACGTTAGCCTGCTCCGCATTGAAAAGCTTTTCACGGGCCGTCCCGAAATCATCAAGAACAACCTGAGTCAAGCGGTGGCTCTGCGTTACTGCGATGCACTCAAAACCATGGGCGCGGTGAGTTGGGTAGAGCCCATGCCACCGTTTTATCGCAAATACGTCGATCGCAGAAAAAACGTCCGGACCCGCCGATCAAGGAATGGCACACGTGAGAGACGCGGCGGCATGCGAGGTCAACTCAGTTCAGACCGCCGCGCCCGACAAGGACGCCGCTACCACGATCGCTAAGCGTTCGCTTCACCCCATTCAGAATAAGGGTGCTTGTACAAATTGGTATTCAGATAGCGCAAATCGTCACTGACCTCTTCGGTCACCCAAGGCGGCTTGGCAAATGGTTGATCAACCGAGTTCAGCTCTATTTCTGCCACGATCAAACCTTGGTTCAGCCCTGAAAAGACATCCACTTCCCAAGTCATACCTTCGTAAGTCAGGATATGGCGAACTTTCTCAACGGGCGCCCGCTCACAGTGCTGATCCAGCATAATGCCACCGTCAAGCGCGGGGATTTCGTATTCAAAGTCATGGCGGGTTATACCGTCCAGATCCGCTTTGACCGACAAATAAAAGCGCTCTCCCTTTTGCCGCACCCGACACACCAGCTTGTCTGTCGTGGCCAAAAAACCCTGTCGAACAGGCAGGCGCTCACCCTGGGGCTCCCAGCGCGCATGATCGACCAGAAACTTGCGTTCGATTTCAATGATATTGGCCATGTGTTCTACCTTTATAAAGCAATGCGTGGCACTGCTGAGATTAACTTCCGCGTATAAGGGTTAACGGGTTGCTGGCACACTTGCAGTGTATCGCCGCATTCGACGATACGCCCTTGATGCATCACTGCCGTCCGATCGCTGATGTATTCCACAACACCAATGTCATGAGTGATAAACAGCATTGCCAGACCACGCTCCTCACGCAGACGCAGTAACAACTCTAACACGCGTGCTTGGACCGAGACATCCAACGCGCTCGTCATCTCATCGCAAACCATCAGCACAGGGTCTTGCACAAGCGCGCGAGCGACATTCGCCCGCTGGCGCTGTCCGCCCGAGAGCTGATGTGGCAGGCGCCAGAGCATATCAGGCTCAAGCTGCACCTCGCGCAACAAAGCAGCTGCCAGCTCCAAGCGATCGGCGTGACTCTCCCCTTTCCCAATCACCTTCATCGGTTCAGTCAGGGCCGTTGCCAGGGTTAAGCGCGGGTTCAACGCAGCAGCAGAATCTTGAAAGACAATCTGGCATTGGCCACGCCAGGCTCGCCCTGACAATGTGTCAAGCGCGTGGCCCTGAAACTGGATAAATCCAGCACTGGGTCGCACCAAGCGCGATACGGTTCGTCCCAGAGTTGTCTTACCACAACCAGACTCACCCACGAGTGCGAGAATTTCTCCCGGTGCTATCGCGGCCGACACTTTGTCTACTGCACGAAATGCAGATGTTCGGCGGCGCCAGAATCCTCCCTGCCTCGGGAAGTCCACACACACGTCCTGAATACGCAACACAGGCACTCTCTCAGAGTGCATCTCAGAGGCGGCCACCCGAGGTTCACGGGGGAGACGCTGTGGTAAGCATGCCAGCAACGCTTGAGTATAGGGATGCTGTGGCTGACCAATCACCGTTGCCACCTCGCCCTGCTCGACAATCCGGCCCCGGTGCATCACGCCAACCTGATCGCCCAACTGAGCAACAATCCCCAAATCATGCGTGATGAACAACAACGCCATGTTCCGCGTGTGTTGCAAGCGATGGAGCAAACGCAAAACGTCCGCCTGAATCGTCACGTCCAGAGCGGTGGTCGGTTCATCGGCGATGAGTATATCGGGATCACCCGCCAAGGCCATTGCAATCATCACGCGCTGGCGTTGACCGCCACTCAAGCGATGCGGGTACGCCGCCACAAACCGCTCGCCATCAGTCAACTGCACCGCGTGCAGCAAGTCCAAGACGCGAACTTGCACAGCCGTGTCGCTAAGATCAGCGGCGCTGTGTAACACGGCCTCGGCCAATTGGTCACCAATGGTCATCACCGGGTTCAGCGACGTCATGGGTTCCTGAAACACCATGGCGATCCGGCGTCCGCGCCATTGCCGGAAAACGTCTGCATCCAGTTGGGTTAAATCAGTCTGCACCCCGGTCTCGGGGTCAGTGAACTGCAGGCGCACGTTCTCACTCAGCTGTGCTCCGCCCGGCAACAAACGCATCAGCGACAACGCCGTCAGCGATTTCCCGCTGCCTGACTCACCGACCAGACAAAACGCCTGACCCCGTCGCAGAGAAAAGCTCACTCGATCTACCGCAGGTGATGAGTCTGCCTGGCCGCTAAAGCGGACGGAGAGTTGTTCAATGTCGAGCAGATTCACTGCGCCAAGTCTCCATGGGGATCCACCGCATCGCGCAACGCCTCACCGATCAAGTTATACGACAAAACCGTCATGAAGATCGCTCCGCCGGGGAACAACGCCATCCACCACACAAAGCGCGACGAGCGCACCGCCTGGTTCAGCATCTGCCCCCAGGAAGGTGCATCCACCGGCCCCAAGCCTAAAAAGCTCAACGTCGCCTCGGCGAGTATGGCCGCCGCAAACCCGAAACTCATAGCAACCAGTAACGGTGCCAGTGCATTAGGCAGTAAATGGCGAAACAACACTGACTCCAAGGGCAAACCACTGACTCGGGCCGCTTGTACAAAGTCCTGCTCACGCAGCCGCAAAAACTCCGCACGCACATAACGCGCATACGCCGGCCAACTCGTGACCCCGATGATCAGCATCAGCACATAGAGGTTGTTACCAAAAAACGCCACAAAAGCGAGCAATAGAAACAACGTCGGCACTGCCTCAAACACTTCAACTAACCGCATCCCCAGTAGGTCGGCCCAACCGGCGAGATACCCCATCAAACCGCCAATCAGGATCCCCAGCAATACTGCAAGCCCTGTAGCAATAAAACCAATCCCAAGCGCTATTCTGGCGGCATGAATCAGACGACTGAGGACACTGGCACCATTCTCTTCCGTGCCCAACCAATGCTGTGCACTCGGCGGCTGAAAGCTCTGCTGAGCCAGGTCACGTTGATAGTCACGCGGTGAGAAGGGTACGGGCGCTCTCACAACCCACGCAGATTCAGCGACAAAGGCATCACTGCGATACTGCTCGTATACAGTGATCCGCGGTGGGTCGAACATCAGCCAGCACAGCGGCATCGATAGCACTGACACCACACTCACCAACAGCAACCGCCTGGAAATTCCGATACGTGCGAACAACGACAACGCAAAGCACACAGCGGCGACCAAGCAAACAGCATCAGTCGGTGTCAACGCCTGTAAGGCTGGACTCATCCATTGCCCGTGCTGCACAAGTAATAGCGGCCGACTGTTAGCCAACAACGGCGCAAAGGCCGCACACACCGTTACCAACCCAATCCAGGCGAGACCGAATCGGGCGCTGGTTCGCGACAAGGCGCGCCGCCAAGTGTCGTCCAGCCACGATGGCTCCCGCCGCTGTGATTCAGTCATAACTCACCCGTGGATCCGCAATCGCATAGCAAATATCCGCTAATAGATAGGAGACTAGCGTCAAGACCCCGCTGATCAACGTGACAGACAGCACAAGCTCCTTGTCTTTTCCACGGACGGCTTCAACGGCGAGCTTGCCCATCCCCTCAATGCTGAACAGCGTTTCTACAATAATAGACCCCGCAAGTAAGCCGGGCACAAGGCTCGCGGATACCGTAATCAGCGGCAGTAAGCTGTTTCGGAATACATGGCGCCACAGGATGTCATGCTCACTCAAGCCCTTTGCCTGCGCAGTCCGTGTGAAGTCTGCGCCTAGGTTCTCGAGCACGCTTGATCGCGTCAATTTCGCTAAGTATGCCAAGCCACCGTAAGACAGACACAGCACGGGCAAAACCAAGTGCCACAAACGGTCTAACAAAAACCCCCGCACAAAACCCTCAAACAATCCGTCGCGAAAAACCAGCATTGTCACCAACGATAGCAAGAGACCACAGAGCACCGTACGCCAGATACGCTGCGGCAATCTGGCCAGCCCGAAAAGCCCCGCAGTGACAACCATAACTGCCCACATCTCACCGGCCACCCCATGAGAGACCGCCGCCAACAGCGTGCAAACGCCTCCAACCACCAAGGCAGCGAGTTGCCGATGGGACATACGGACAAGTCGCATCGCTCCCCATGCAACGCTCCACGACACAATGATGCAAGCAGCAAAAAGCAATGCCGTTGTACCCGACTGCCAATGCGGCAAAAACGGCATATCCAGCGCGACTCTGTAGCTCAAGCCAGACACAGGAAACCAATGCCAATACTGATCACTGGCGAAAAAACCGATCAAGAGGATACCCGCCAACATGGTCGGCATTGACCATAAGCCAAGCATAACTCCACCACTATAACGATCAAAACGCCCGCCGCTGTGCTTGGCAGCGTATACACCCATCACGATAGCCAAGGCGTAAATCACCGGCAAAGAGAGTACGTTCAGCAATACGGTGATGGGGACACGTGCCATCAGCAGATCCGCGACGGGCCTACCGTAATACAAGCTTTCACCAAGGTTGATCGGCTTCCATAAGGTAAATTGCCGCTCGCCCGATTGCGCATCCTCAACAAATCCGATAGGTGAGAGATTATTCAACCATCGCAAGTACTGTTCGTGTAAGGGGGCATCCAAGCCGTAACGCTGGTTGTAATACGTCTCTAGCGCGCGCTTGGCTTCGGGCGACATCTGGCCAGTAATAAGATTGCTTGCCTTAAGCCCTCCTGGCGATAACGCCATCACCGCGAACACAACCACGGTGACACCGAGCAAAGTCGGGATCATGATCAACAATCGACGTAGGATGTACTGGGTCACGGCAGCAACGTGCTCAAGGGCTGGACGTACTATTCTACCGACTATCGGGACATGCCGTCAGCCCCTAACTCCGCCGCAGACATCAGCATCTGGCAGGCCTTGAGTCTGCCGAGGTTGGCAGCTTTCTACCGTCTCAGTAGAATCGACAAAGGCGAACGACAATAAAAAGCCGGTTTCCAGCATAAGCTGAGCAGAGGTGAGCCGTGCAACGAGAATCCATGGCGTTTGACGTTGTGGTGGTCGGCGGCGACCCCGTGAGCCTCTCTGCTGCCTGTCGACTCATGCAGTTAGCCAACGAGAGCGCCCAGGAGATCAGTGTTGTCGTCCTCGAAAAAGGCTCTGAAATCGGTGCCCACATTCTCTCTGGAGCTATTCTCGAACCTCGCGTACTGGACGAACGGTTTCCTGATTGGCGGGATGAAGCCGATCACATATGTAGGCACCATCACACGCAAGCGCTAGGCACTAAGATGGGTCTGAGGATTTACAGCGCGCTTGTCTCACGCTGACGGACGAATGCTTCAACTTACGCCCTGTTGCTCGACTGATGCCCTGTAATGACTGGCTAAGGATTTCTACGTTGTCGTCTGACACGATAATGCGATCAGGTAAGCG
>DOIU01000185.1 GCA_003511825.1 Gammaproteobacteria bacterium
CCGCTTTCGCGGCGCATCACGCCGTAAATCCATGACGCGTCAATCGCGTGCTGATCGGAGGCGGCATCCACTTGATCGAGGTGTGGCATCGGAAAACGCAAACTGAGCGCGTCTTTATGCCCAGTCTTGGCTACGGTAAACACCGCACGATCCGCCCAGTGCCAACGCGCCGCGAGGGCCGCAGCAGCGTAGCGATCTGGTAAATTCATTTCGGCAACAGCGTCCATCCATAAACGCCTTCCTTCCCACGCAAGGCCGGCATGCGCATATTCGCGCGCGCGGATGAGCTCAGGCTCGAGCGCCAGTCGCCGCATGCGTGCCTGCTCTGCTTGGGTCGCCCGCTCACGCAACGCATAGGGCTCCCCGATACGCTCAGCTGCCAGGAAACCGTGATACGACTGCTCCGTCGCCAGCGCTCCGTACAACTGCCTGGCAAGCGCGTGGTCGCCGGTCTGTTCAGCCGCACGCGCGCGCCAATAGCGCCACTGCGCATCGTCGCGCTCATTGGCCGGCAAGGAACCGATATCACGAAGCACGGCTTGCCAATCCTGGAGCCGCAATCCCGTGCGAATACGCCAGGCTCTGATGCGCTTGTCAATATCATCGTCTGGCAAGGCATGCAGCCAGTGATGCGCTTCTTCCAAGTCATCGTACGCAGCCATGCGCGCAATCAGCGCGTCAATACGATGCTTATGCGCCGGACTGAACAGATACTGGTCTCGCACTTTTTGCCAGAACACGTAGCTGGCTGCGGAATCACGCTTGGCCCACCGCTCAACTAAATTCAGCACAATGCGCCGATTGAGCCCAGTATCCTCAGCAAACATTGAACTCGCGTGCAACCCTCGCCCAGGCTTTGGCCACGCCACAATCCATGCGTCTATGGTGGCGCGATCTCGCCGGCTCAGATAAGGCAGCATCTCCTTCATCGCTTCAGTACGTCCCTTATCCATTAGGGCGTATACCCGCTCCCACACCATAGCAACGGTAACGGGGCTATGGTGAGACAAGGTTGCAAATGCATCGCCACAATGTGCGGGGTATTCTCTCGAGCGCACCCAAAGTTGCCGGCTCGCTTGATCAAATACGTGTAGCTGCTGTGTCTTAACACGGGCGAGCAACATGGCGCATTGATCAGGTTTGACGGATACCGCAGCAGCCGCGTGCAGGTAGTCTCGCCATCGCGCCTGCTCGGCCAAGGCACTCAATAGTGCCCGTTCGAGTTTCGCTGCCCACTGGGAATCTTGATGCTTTGCGCGAAAGTCTTTGATAACGCCCAGTGCATCCGGACCTGGATTTGCTTCTATCTCCTGGCGTGTGCGCAGGTAGTCCAGGTAGGGTCGAAGCGGGTAAGACTGGATTTTTTGATAGGCTGCGCGAAACGCATCCTCGTCCCGCTCGCGCAGCGCCTCGCGTGCACGCTGAAACTGATCGCGCTGAACTCGGAAGTAGTCCGCACTACCATCATACCCACCTTGGTCAATCGCAACGCCATGAGCTGCCATTGACTGCAAGGCCATCAGCAGGCCCAAGACTGCAGCGTTAAGTGACCACTTTCCTATCGCGAAAATGCGCATGTTCATCCACCGCTCTATTGGATTCATCCAGACATGAGTGCAGTTGCACAGCCACCAGCGGCACCGTCATCCAGTCTACGACGAAAGAAACTATTCAATCCCTTGAAAACTATAGCCAAGTTACGCTAAAACGTGAGCCTATTCACGCTTTTTTAGTCCATTTTTCGGGCCAGACTGACGGTGTAGTTTTTGCCTTGCTTCACTTTGGTGTAGTTGCCAAAGACGTCGTTAAAAACCCGCTTTACAAACATCCTCAACCCATTGACCGTGACTACGTAGAACCGCGCCCCTGGGTTCATTCGCAACAGCGCATCATAAAAGTACAAATAGAACAGTTCTTTACCTGCTTTCGCCGGTAAATTCGAAACAATCACATCAAATCTGTCAGCACGCGGAATCTCGCTGAAGCCATTGCTCAGAAAGATATCGACATTAGCAATCTGGTTAATGCCGGCGTTCTTTTTTGCATAATCAACAGCAACAAAGTCCTTATCAATCAGGGACACACGGCCTTGGGGAGCCAGCCTTGCCATGGCCAAGCCCAGTGCACCATAACCGCACCCTACATCCAGGCAACGATCATCGTCGTTGATCTGCAAGTGCTTGAGCAGCAAGGATGTTCCTTCGTCGATGGCTCGCGGAGAAAAAATGCCCCACGTACTGTGAAACTCGAAATCAAAACCGCATAGCGTCGCCTGAAACACGATATCTTCGCGCAAACGATCTATCTCATTGGTCACAGTGTTGTTCATTAATGATCCTGGGTTATAGCTGGAATCCGCTGGATGCGTATCATAGCCGAGCTATGAACTTAGCGAGCGGCAGAGTTTTTATCGCTAGGATATCCTTGCCAGATTGTTATAAACTCTGCGGTTTGCACACGCAAACAACATAATAAACGCAGCTTCTTAAACGAATCGGAGATACAAATATGCGCGTAATTCTTCTGGGGGGGCCTGGCGCCGGAAAAGGAACTCAATCGGGATTCATCACCCAAAAATTCAACATTCCGCAAATTTCCACTGGCGATATGCTTCGAGCAGCCGTCAAAGAAGGCACCCCACTCGGTCAAGCAGCCAAAAAAGTCATGGATGCGGGAGAGCTGGTTTCAGATGACATCATTATCGGCCTTGTAAAAGAGCGCATCGCAAAATCCGACTGTGAAAACGGTTTTCTCTTTGATGGGTTTCCTCGCACTATCGCGCAGGCATACGCACTCAAAGATGCAGACATCGCTATCGACGCAGTCGTTGAAATCGCTGTCGATGATGAAGAGATTATCAAACGCATGAGCGGACGTCGTGCACACCTGGCATCAGGACGCACCTACCACGTCATCTATAATCCGCCTAAGGAAGAAGGCAAAGACGATGTCACCGGCGAGCCCTTAGTGCAGCGCGACGATGACACCGAAGAAACCGTCCGCTCGCGACTCAAGGTCTATCACGAACAAACTGCTCCACTGATCACGTACTACTCTGATTGGGCTGCTAATGGCGAGAACAATGCCCCTTCATACACGCGCATTGATGGCGTGGGTAGCATGGAAGACATTCGCGATCAGATCTTCTCTGCACTCGGAGACTGAACAATATCCGCCAAACCAAGAGCAAGGGTTGGGTAACTCAGCTGGATGCCCAGCACTTGCTTGAGTTTGTCATTTCTGATTCGGCGAGACTCCCGCAAATACGAGAGTAAACCGGCACTCATCCGCGCTTTAGCCTCATCGAGGCCGATCTCCACAGGCGTTGGTAAACCCAGGCAATCGGCGACGGCCATAAAATAGGCGCTGATACTGCTGGGTTCATCGTCCACGACATTGATGACGCCAGGATAAGCGGCTTGCGAAGCCGCCTGGCAAATTCTGACCAGGTCTTTGCTGTAGATCCGATTACTCCAGGGCGACTCAGCCAACGCCAGCACGGGGTCCTGTCTGCGCAAACGCTCAACAGGCAACTTGCCTGGCCCGTAAATACCCGCGACTCGCAAACACGTAAGTCCCCACCGGTTAGCATCGGCCGCCGCCAGCCAAGTAGACTCCGCATGCACTCGGCGGTGAGCTCGATCGGCAACGGGGCGCACGGGAGCGCCCTCATCGATCCACGCGCCCCCGCAGTCGCCATAGACGCCTGTGGTACTGAGCAATACGATGTGACCTAACTGGGCGTTATGACAGTGACGAACGAAACGCTCACTGCGAGTATCAACCTTGCCCTGACTTGGCGGCGCAAGCAAATAATACAAGACATCTACTTTGCTAGAGCAGACGGGTAGATCACTCGCGACATCATCTACATCCTTCGCGATTGCGTTGACACCCATACGCTGCAGCGCCTGCGCACTGTCGTCCGTTCGAACCAATGCCGTCACATCAGCTCCGCTCTCCCTCTCCATTACTGCAAGCTGAGAACCTATATAGCCACAACCCACAATTAACACACGTCTAGACATCACTTATCCTTAACTAGCGCCAACTTCTCACACCGACTCAAACGCTTGATATTGCGCTCCCGCTTGAGCGCAGCACTGCGCGTATCAACATACTCCAGATGGACCAGAACCACCGGGCGACGCGAACGCGTATACTTCGCGCCTTTACGATCATCAGAGGCATGCTCTTTCACGCGCCGCTCAGGATCTGTGGTGATGCCGGTATAAAAACTGTCGTCGACACAGCGCAGCATGTAAACAGCCCAACGCGCCTGAGTCACGTCTCTATCCTTCGCACAAACAAATACAAGCCATTAGATCACCTTATTCATCGTCGTGGACCACTCGCACGTAAATGTAACATGTATAAAACGAAAGGCCCGGCAATCGTGCCGAGGCACTAAAAACGTGTACAATCAGGCCTAAGTCGCTTGAAATCGCAGAAAAACCCAAAAAAAACCATGCAACTCGAACACTATTATTCTGAAGAAAACGGACTTATTCAATTCAGTCGCGTGCAGGCCAGCCGATTTGCCAAAGTTGAGGCCGGCGACTATAACCCCATCCACAATCCCGACGCGAAACGCTTTTGTGTACCTGGCGATTTGCTTTTCGCGTGCGCGCTGCACAAGTTTGGCTTGAGCCGAAACATGCGGTTTCGATTCTCAGGCATGGTGGGTTCATCCATTGGGTTAGATTTTAGCGACACATCCAATGCATCCCACATCGCGATTCGCGATACTCAAGGCAAGGAATACCTATCGATTGAGCGTGATGGTGAACGCAGCACGGATAGCACACTCATTACTGCGGTTAATCGAGAATGCGTCGCATTTTCAGGCCATACGTTCCCACATATGCTCATCCCCTTACTGGCGAAAGAAAACGTGATCGTCAATCCCGCGCGTCCACTCATTATCTATGAAAGTATGCATATTGAGTTTGATACGCTGGATATCGCGGACGTTAGCGTCAAACGCACAGACAACCAACTGCAAGTTGATGGTAAACGCGGTAAAGCGACACTGGGATTTGAATTTGAATCCAAGGGCAAGACCGTTGGCCGCGGCAATAAGGTGATGCTCTTGAGCGGCTTGAGACCCTATGATGAAGCGCTCGTTGAACTGCTGATCACCTTGTTTGAAGAAAAGCGTTTGGCCGCAGAAGCGTCACATTAGTGCTGGAATTTTACAAGTCAGTCACTGCTTTCGCGTGAACACCCAATCATTGTCGCTCGAGAGCGAGGCGTTGTACGCATATCCATCGACATCAAATCCACGAATCGCATCAAGCTGCTCAATCCTCTCTGTGATGATGTAACGACTCATCAAACCGCGAGCTTTTTTCGCAAAAAAGCTGATCATCTTGTACTGACCGTTTTTCCAATCTCTAAAATGGACGTTCACGACACGCACTGCGAGTGATGATGGCTTTACCGCACGAAAATACTCATTAGACGCCAGGTTTAGCAACACATCGGACTTGAGCCGAGACAGATCCTTACCCAACGATACAGCAATACTGTCACCCCAGTATTCGTACAGATTCTTACCTTGCGGATTCTGTAAGCGCACCCCCATCTCTAGGCGATAAGGCTGAATCAAATCCAGCGGACGCAGCGCGCCGTAAAGGCCAGACAGAATGCGCAGATGCTTTTGTGCAAAGTCGAGATCCTTCGCGGTCATTGCATAGGCATCCAAACCTTCATAGACATCGCCCTTAAACGCAAAAACAGCGGGTCGAGCATTGTCAGGTGTGAATGGTTGTGCCCAGGTGGAAAAACGCTCTGCGTTGAGTTCGGCAATCTTCTCACTGACCTTCATTAACTCACGAATGTCAGCCATGGAATAATCAGCCACTCCATCGACCAAGGTCTAGGATTGGTCAAGAAAACGCGGTTGCGTCCGCTTACGACTCCCCACCTCAGAGTCG
>DOIU01000346.1 GCA_003511825.1 Gammaproteobacteria bacterium
GTGACGGACTTACTGAACAATCCCGAGACGTGCCAGCAACGCGGCCATGCAGCCCGCAACGCGGCCCAACAACAGGGTGACGTCGCACATGCCTATGTCAGTCAGATTCAACAATACGTTCCCCTGACTGCGCATAGGCCTGGGTGAGCCATCCCCACGCCGCATCAGAAAAGTAAAACGTGGCATGACGCCGCTGCAGTTTGCACAACGAACGGTGCAAACGAGACAGGTTATCGCGCTGCCATCGCGCACCTTGCCCAAGCCGCTCACCCTTGTCAAAATCAATCAAAAACACCTGTGATTGATCATCAATCAAGAGGTTGTTGGCATTCAGATCCGCGTGATAAACGCCAGCATCATGAAAGCGTCGGAGGGTTTCGCCCACAGCACGCCATAGCGTCTCTGGCGCTGCCCGCTGCTGAAGCAGATCGGCAAAGGTCTGGCTATTCGGGATGCGATACGTAATCAATGCAGCCCGGTACCCCACGCCACGACGACGCACCCATGCCGCCAATGGCCTCGGTACCGGCAAACCCTCCGCGTGCAGGTCATCCAGCAAGGCCAACTCTCGCCAAGCACGCGTCTGACGCAAGCCCATCCAGAAATAACTTTGCGATGCAAATTTTGCAACCATGCCACCACGGCGATAATGCCGCAACACGCATTCATCACCAGCATGCCGAAACACACACACTCTGGCACGCCCACCCACGGCTGTCGATAACAGCTTCCCCTGCTCACGCAACCAATCACAACGGAACAACTGGCGGTGCACGTCTACCGCACGCGTCGCACTCAGGAGGAAACCACTCTGATCTTTTTGTACTGTTATCGCCATCAGGTTCTGCTAGAGTTGCGGCGCATGATTCTCTTGGTGACACGCAATGCCCCCGTTTACCCTGCCCGCTAAAGCCTCTATTTGTTTATTGCGCTTATCTGCCTTGGGCGATGTCACCCACATGCTGCCTGTGCTGCACACACTGCAAAAATGCCACCCGCAAAGCCGCATCACCTGGATTATCGGTAAAACGGAATATCAGCTTGTTGAAGGGCTGGCCGGAGTGGAGTTTATCATTTTTGATAAATCACAGGGCGCCTCTGGGCTGGCCAGGTTGCGCCAACAACTGCGCGCTCGGCAGTTTGACGTGTTGCTCCACATGCAAGCAGCCTTGCGCGCCAGTCTCATCAGCTTGTTTGTACCCGCCACCCACAAAGTGGGCTTTGATCGCGCCCGCGCCGCAGACTTCCAGTGGCTATTCACACATGCACGCATCCCAGCGAGACCGCGCCAACACGTGCTTGACGGCTTTTTCGGTTTTCTGGAAGCGATTGGCATTGAAGAGCGTCACATGCGATGGTCTCCCCCCATTCCCGATGACGCCCATGCCTTCGCGCGCCCCTTGAAACCGTCATCAAGTCGGTGCCTCGTGATCAATCCGTCCAGCAGTGTTCGCAAGAATAACTTTCGCAACTGGCGAGCTGAGCGGTACGCGGAAATTGCAGACTACGCCGCAGAACTCCACGGTATGCGCGTGATTCTGACGGGCGGGCCCAGTGACGCTGAACGCGACCTGAGCCAGCACATTCTCCGGCTTAGTCAAGGCGATCATCTTGACCTCACGGGCAAAACCTCCATCAAACAGATGCTCGCCGTGCTCAGCATGGCAGATCTAGTCATCGCACCCGACACAGGCCCCGCGCACATGGCCACCGCCGTCGGTACACCCGTAATCGGCCTGTATGTCACCTCCAACCCCTACCGGACAGGTCCTTATAACGATTTGGATGCGGTCGTCAACGCCTACCCCCGCGCAGTGGACCGTGCCTTTGGCAAGTCTGTGGATGAGATCACCTGGGGCAAGCGGGTGCGTGACCCTGACGCCGTTGACTTAATCACTGTTGACGCTGTCAAACATCAGCTAGATCACTGCGTCACCCAACTCAACCGTGACTAATCCCACTCTCAATACGCATCAGCCCGAGCTAAAGACCGCCATTTAATCGCGGCAAAACACAACAATGTTGTAACGCAGAATCCACGTTTGAGGCACCGTGCGAGATGCCGGCCGCTCCCCTGATCAATCAATCCGTGTAATAATACTGTCACAGTTTAACCTTGGCGCATGCGTCGAGGCTTACGAGGTGACCTGTTAATGGCGCGCAATGAAAAACGTCGACGTCGGCCCACTGACGAAGGTGACAACCCCGTCGCGCTGGTCGCCCGACCCCAACTCTGGTGAACCCCACATGCCCAGCAGTGTCGTCACTGATGTCAACCTGAATCCATCTGTTGCACAGCCATATACCCACCCAATGTACTTTGCCTGCTTCTACGTCGCATACCCGTACTATTTTCCGCATTTCCTGCCGATCAGCGAGGAGATGCAACGTCGCGGCCACAAGGTCCATTATCTCTTAAGCCGCGAGCAAAACGCGCAGCTGATGGAAAAAATCGCGCAAGACAATCACCTGGATTATTCCTTTACTGACGACACCCTCAATCCCGTGCCCTGCGAGTTTACATTTTTCGCCAACCCTCACGAGGCCGCGCGATCGCTTGAGTCGCGCAGTGTATTTTTGGAGCACGGTATCGGCTCTAAGTCCATGGGCTTTTACAGCGCGGTGGAATACTTTGATATCTATCTGGTAGAGGGCGACTACAAGCGCGAGCGTGTGACTGAGCTCTACCCCGAGCATCAGCACAAGCTGCGACAAGTCGGATTTTCCAAGTTTGACCCCATCATCAATATGTCGGCATCACAGCGACGCGAGGCCATCGAAAAGTATGGTCTGTCACCCGATAAAAAAACTGTCCTCTATGCACCAACCTTTTTTCCGTCTTCAATAGAGCGCATGGCCGACAGCTTCCCCGACGATCTGTCCGATTACAATGTCTTGATCAAGCCACATTACCTCACCTACGATCGCCGCCATTACAAACGACAGCGCGCCAAGCTATCGCTGTGGAACCGAGCTGATAACTGCTGCGTTGTCGGCATCGATGAATACAACCTCGTCCCTTTGTTTGCCATCAGCGATGTCATGATCAGCGACGAAAGCTCTGCTATGTTCGAGTTCGCTTCGCTGGACCGGCCTGTTGTCTCCAATCGCTATGTCAAGCTGCGCTTGTCATACTATCTGATGCCATGGAAAATCAATCGTCGGATTGATAACACAAAGGATAAATACCGGCAGATCCTTCATAATGCGCACAGCTATAAAGAAACCATCAAGCTGACGCAGCATGCGCTCGCAAGCCCTGCAGACAAGGCGGATCTGCGCCAGAGCTTCGCCAGTGAAATTTGCGGCACCATCGACGGCAAGGTGTCACAACGCATTGTGGATATGCTGGAACATGAAACCCTATAAACACGCAATTACCTACGGCACGTTTGATATGTTCCATGTGGGGCATCTCGAGCTGATCAAACGCGTCAGCGCCTATGCCGATAAAACCACAGTTGCAGTATCCAGTGATGACTTCAATGAAGTGAAGGGCAAAAAAACCATCATCCCGTTCGACCAACGGGCTGAAATTGTCCAAGCCATCCGCTATGTCGACCATGTGATTCCCGAACACGACTGGGCTCAAAAACCGCGTGATATCGCAGAACACGGAATTGATGTGTTTATCATGGGAGACGATTGGCGGGGAAAGTTTGACGACCTGAAATCACAGTGCGATGTGATTTATCTGCCGCGTACCGAAGGCATCAGCTCAACCAAACTCAAAAGCGCGCTAAACACCTTCTCCTCTATTAATCTCGAAGAACTCAACCTTGCATTTGAGGTACTCAAGCGTATTAAGGAAAATATGGAATAGCATGAAAGCCGTGCTATTTTGCAAGCTCCCCTATGCGTATTCCATACTCGCGCCCATAGAGAAAGAGCTGCTTAAGCG
>DOIU01000552.1 GCA_003511825.1 Gammaproteobacteria bacterium
TTCATCCAACCCATATTCCATTTGATGGAAAAGCCCAGTCCGCCAAGTTCGATGGGGCGCGACACCATGGGCCACGCGATGGATTCCTCAGCAAAGGTCAGTACGCCGGGGAAGAGGCCGTGCACGGTTTTGTTCATGCTGCGCAGAAAGGCGATAGCCTCGAGGTTCTCTCGGCCGCCGTAGCGGTTAGGTAACCACTCGCCGTCGTTGCGCGAATAGTCGAGGTACAGCATCGAGGCAACGGCATCCACCCGCAAGCCATCAATATGGAACTCCTCCAGCCAGTAAACGGCATTGGTCAGGAGGAAGTTGCGCACTTCGTTGCGGTCGTAATCAAAAATGTAGGTGCCCCAGTCTTGGTGTTCACCCTTGCGCGGATCGCCATGCTCATACAAGGGGTTGCCGTTAAAGCGAGCCAGGGCGAAGTCGTCTTTGGGGAAGTGGGCCGGTACCCAGTCAAGAATCACACCGATGCCGGCGTGATGACATTGATCAATGAAATAGCGCAAGTCGTCTGCAGTGCCATAGCGCGATGTCGGTGCAAAATACCCCGTAATCTGGTAGCCCCATGACTCGTCCAGGGGGTGCTCGGCGATGGGCATCAGCTCGATGTGCGTGAAGTGAAGGCTGGTCACGTAAGGGATGAGCTGATCGGCCAGTTCGCGCCAGTTCAGAAAGTTTCCTGCGGCATCCCGACGCCATGAGCCGGCGTGCAATTCATAAATGGCAATGGGTTGGTGCTGCCAGTCAAACTGCTCGCGGCGGTCCAACCAGTCAGAATCTGTCCACGCATAAGCGGTGTTTTCGCGGATCAGTGAGGTTGTGTCGGGACGCAACGCCATGGCTTGGCCATAGGGGTCACTTTTGGTCAGTAATGTCCCGTGCTCGCTGAGTATTTCAAATTTATAGTTATCGCCATGATGCAAGCCTGGAATAAACAGCTCCCATACGCCGCTTTGACCGAGGCTGCGCATGGGGTGTCGCAGGCCATGCCAGGCATTAAAGTCGCCGACCACGCTCACACGCTGAACATTCGGTGCCCATACGGCAAACAGACAGCCTTCAATGCAGTCGACGGTTTTCAGGTGTGCACCGAGAAAGCGATAGGCATGATAGTGTTTGCCAGCGGCAAATAAGTCGAGATCCAGGTCGCCGCACAACACGCCAAAGCTGTAGGGTGAAATGCAACTGTGCCAGTCATCCGTCGTCTTGTCTTGCCAGCGCAGGGTGTAGTGGCGCGGGATCGCGTGCGTCTTCGCGAGTTCGGCGACAAAGATGTCCGATGCCGGCAGGCGTGACAGGCACCCAAAACCTTCCAACTCAACGGCTTTTGCGTTGGGCATAAAGGCGCGAATAACGTCATGTCCATCGACGCTGCGGTGGCGACCGAGCACTGAAAATGGATCATGATGTGATCCGGCTTGTAATGCGTCTATGGCGGTTGGCATGTTCATGTGCGCAACCTGCCTGTGTCTGACACCTTCATACGCAGCGTGTGTGCCAGCGTGGGTGTGAGTTGTTCAGGCGTGTATTGCCATAACCAGTTGTCGCTGGCCGTGCCCGGGACATTCATGCGTGCATCGCTGCCCAGGCCGAGAAGATCTTGCAGCGGCACCACGGCGAGGTTTGCGCGGCTGTGCAGCGCTTGCATGATCAGCGCTTCTGCCACCTGCTGCGCACCAGCGTCTTTACGTGCCAGCACGTCGAGCACATGGGCTTGCATATCATTGTCGAGTGTTTCAAACCAGCCAACCGACGTGTCGTTATCGTGTGTACCGGTGTAGACGACGCAGTCTTGGGGAATGTTTTTGGGCTTATGGGGATTGTCGTCAAAGTGATCAAACGAAAACTGCAACACGGCCATGCCGGGCAGCTTGAATTGGTGGCGCAGGGCGACGACCTTGGGGGTGATGATACCCAAGTCTTCCGCGACCAGCGGCAAGCGGTCAAAGCGTTCGCTCAGTGTGTCGAGCAAGGCTGCGCCGGGTACTTTTTGCCAGCGGCCTTCAATCGCCGTGTCGCAGTCGCGTTGAATCTCCCAGACAGCCTCGAGGCCGCGAAAGTGATCAATACGCACGATATCAAAGCCGTCAAACTGTGCCGCGAGGCGGTGTTGCCACCAATCAAAGCCTGAGGCTTGATGGACAGTCCAATGATAGTGGGGATTACCCCAGCGTTGTCCGGTTTCAGAGAAGTAGTCGGGGGGCACACCGGCCACGACCGTGGGTTGTCCGGCGTCATCCAGTAAGAATTCATGGCGACGTGCCCAGACGTCGGCGCTGTCATGCGCGACAAAAATGGGGACATCACCAAACAGATAAATACCACGTTCACGCGCGGCGAGACGCACAGCTTGCCAACGTGTGTGCAGGCGATACTGCTCATATTGGATGGCTAACAGGGCATCTGCGTTGGTCTGACTGAATGCGGCGAGTGCGTCCGGTTCGCGGTCTTTGTAGGCACTTGGCCAGGTGTACCAGGGGGTATTCTCAAAGTGCTTTTTGAGTACGGCAAACTGCGCGTAATCGTGCAACCAAAACTGCTGCTGTTGTTGCCAGTTGCGAAAATCGTCGACGTCAATCGTTGACGCCTCGCCGCAGGGCAATAAGCTCGGATTCAGCGCGAACGCAGAATCACACTGGTAGGGAGACCGGCCGGCTTGCGGTACACCCAATGGTAAGGTCTGCCAAACGCTGATGCCCGCTTGCGCGAGAAAATCGAGCCATCGCAGCGCGTGTTCGTCAAGTGTGCCTTGCGGCAGCGACGTCGGGTGCAAGAGCACGCCGGCGCGGCGTTCAGACAAAATATCTACAGGGTCGATGTTCACGAACGGTTCCTAGCGGACCAGCGCTGTGGCGCAAGAGCTGATGGTATGCAGCTACAACTATAGCAGTCTTTTCGGCGCTGATTGCAGCAGTGCTTAGGCGACATCGGGCTCTGACCAATCGTTACTGAACAGGCTGTTTTCCAGCATGTCGGGAGTGACGAGTGTAATGCCCTCATCGGTGACGTGGAAACGGGCGCGATCGGCCTCCGGGTCTTCGCCAATGGTGGTGCCTGCCGGAATAATACAACCTTCGTCGATAATGGCTTTGCGAATATGGCAATTGCGGCCGATGTCGACGTTGGGCAAAATCACGGCGTCATGCACGCTGGAGTATTTTTCGATGCGTACGGCAGAGAATAAGACGGAGTGATTGATTTCCGCGCCGGAGACGATGCAACCGGCCGAGATTAAGGAGTCAACCGCATGACCGCGTTTTTCTTCGTTGTTAAAGATAAACTTCGCGGGTGGATAGTGCGTGTGGTATGTCCATACCGGCCATTCCCGATCGTAGAGATTGAGCGCGGGATTGACATCGCACAGCGACATATTGGCCTGCCAGTAAGAATGTAGAGTACCCACATCTTTCCAGTATCGTGCCTGTCCTTTTTCATCCACGAATTGGTAGGCCATGGTTTTGCAACGATTGATGGCCGCCGGAATGATATCGTGGCCGAAGTCGTGTGAGGAGTTCGGGTCATCGGCGTCGCGGATCAGGCACTCATAGAGATAGCGTGTTGAGAAGACATAAATGCCCATGGACACCAGCGCGCTGTCGGGCTTGCCGGGCGACGTCGCCGGGCGGCCAGGCTTTTCGGCAAACGCGGTAATCTCGTTATCCGTATTGACGGTCACCACACCAAACGACGAGGCTTCAGACGCTGGCACCTCAATGCAACAGACGGTCAGATCCGCGCCCGACTCTGCGTGCTGAACCAGCATCGGCGAGAAGTCTGCGGTGTAGATGTGATCGCCTCCCAGAATCAGTACGTATTCGGAGCCGTGGCGCTGCATGATGTCCAGATTCTGGTAGATGGCGTCCGCAGTGCCGCGATACCAGTCTTTGCCGACCCGCTGTTGCGCGGGCAGTATTTCGACAAACTCGCCAATCTCCATGCGCATGAAGCTCCAGGCCCTTTGCAGATGTAAGATCAAAGAATGTGATTTGTACTGGCAGAGTACGCCAATGCGGCGCAAACCGGAGTTGACGCAATTGGATAAGGCGAAGTCGATGATGCGGTACTTGCCGCCGAAGGGGACGGCCGGTTTTGCGCGCCAACGGGTCAACCCCGTGAGGCGTGAGCCCTCACCACCCGCTAAAACCAGCACGAGCGTTTTGCGTGTCAGCTCCGAGACCAGTCTCGGCTCAATGTAATCTCGTTGGTGCTCTTTCGCCAACGTTGGAACGGTGTTCATAGGTCTGCCCGGTGTTCAGTCTTGGCATCAACAGTCATCAGTCCGTGATAATGTTGCTGCAACCATGATGAGAGTCATCAACGCCGCTAAAGCGGCGCGTACTAAGTTCGCAATAAACATACCACCGTGAAAGCGATGATTGGCCAACTCGGGGTGCCTGTTGACACGATTTGACAGG
>DOIU01000553.1:0-4184 GCA_003511825.1 Gammaproteobacteria bacterium
TAAACAACAAAATTCCCAGCCCTTTCCAGAGATTGGACCAGCTTGATCTATCGGCGGGGATGGACTCGAGCGCCCCCAAATAAATGCCTGACACAATCAGCAGTGCAGCGGCGAGATACATGGTTGCCCAGAGCGGCAGAAAGCGCTCAAGCATCCAGATTGCCAGGCCCAGCAGCAAGACGCCGAAGATGGATTTGGTGACGTCCATCCATGCGCCGGCGCGCGGTAAGTAACGACCCGCAGAGACACCGATAATGATCAGTGGAACGCCCATGCCGATAGACAGTGAGAACAGGGCCACCCCACCGATGACGGCGTCTCCCGTCTGGGCGATGTAGATCAGCGCGCCGACCAGCGGTGCTGTGACGCAGGGGCCGACTATCAGCGCGGAGAGAAAGCCCATGATCGCCACGCCTGCCAGCGTGCCGCCTTCCTGGCGATTGCTGAGCGCCGTGAGTCGGCTCTGGATACTCGCCGGCATTTGCAGCTCATAAAAGCCGAACATTGACAGCGACAGCACAACAAACAGTGCGGCAAACGCGGATAACACCCACGGGTTTTGGAAGACCGCTTGGACATTCTCGCCCGAGAGACCAACAATAACGCCGACGATGGTGTAGGTCAGCGCCATCGCCAGCACATAGACCAACGACAGCGTCAAGGCCTTGCGCGTGGTGATGTCTTCGCCCTGACCGACGATGATGCTCGACAGAATGGGTATCATCGGGAAGACGCACGGGGTGAAGGCAAGTAGCAACCCGAGCCCAAAAAAGGTGGCGACAATACCGAGCAAGCTGCCCGATGACATGCTCTCGGCGATGCGGTCTTGCTCGCTCAGCGGGGCGCTGGCTTGATCTGCGGCAGCAGGCGCCGTCGCTGCGGGTGCCGCGTTGGCGGCGCCGATCAGCCCTGCGGCGATGGACAGCGTCTTTTTAATCGGTGGGTAGCAGATTCCGGCTTCGGCACAGCCTTGATAAGTCAGCTGCAAATCGGTGTCCGTACTCGCTGCGCCAGTCACGGCGAGCTGTGCCTGAACGGCATGATGGTAAACCTCGATTTTGCCAAAAAACGGATCGTCTTTGATTTCGCCGTCGCTGAGTTGGACAGCGTCTATGGTCACCCCGGTTGACGCTGGCACCTCAAAGCCAAACTTATCCCGATAGAGGTAGTAGCCATCGGCGATTGCCCAGTCGACCTGCACCTGACCATCCGCTCCCTTGGAGACCGTTGGCACGAAAGCGACATCTGGATCGAGGAATTCTTCCTCACCGCCAAAGTCGCCGTTCAGTGCTTGGCTGATGTCCATAAGTGGGTTGGCGGGCGCCGATGCACGGGCGTCCTGCTCTGGCGGAGTTGCCATGGCAAGCGTGAATGGCAAAGTCATCGGGGGGTAACAGATGCCGAGGTCCGCGCAGCCCTGTGACCGAACGTTGAGTGTGAAGTCTGACGCATTGGCTGTATCGGAAACCTGAGCGGTCAGCACAATGTCGCCGCGATAGGTTTCCACTTCGCCAAAGAATTCATCGTGTTTGACCTTACCTGCCGGCATGCTCCAGTCGGATAACACGATATTGTCGGGTTCTGTGGTGAAGGTGAACTTGTCGCGGTACAAATAATAGCCGTCGACGATATTGACGCGGACCTCAATGCGGTTGTCGGCGTCAATGCTGACATCGGTCTGAAAGGCCTGTTCGGGCGGAAGGAGATCTTCTTCGTTGAGTGCGTGAGCCGGTAGGGCCACCCACAATAAGACGAACAGTGTGGCAATGAATCTGGTCAATAGCATGTGTTACTCGTGGTCGGTCGCCGATACTGGCCCCAACATTGGACAAGCGCAGATTATGAAGTTTACCGGCAATATGAACATTATGTAAGAAGTAATAGTGATTGAGCGAAGGCAAGGGGCGCCTGCCTACCCGAGGGGAGGGTAGCAGTCATCCCGGTTCTGTCCAGGCCGCGTTCTTGTAATTGCTGCTCAAGGCCATACTATGGAGATTCTTATGCCTCAGGCGTTCGCAGTGTTTCCCATCCTCTTTGTCCTGTTTATCGCGATGCCCATCGCCGAGATCGCACTCTTGATTCAACTCGGTGGCATGCTCGGTTTTTGGCCAACCTTGGGGCTTGTTATTCTCACCGCTGTCATCGGTTCGATGATGCTGCGCGCTCAAAGTCTCGCGACTCTGCGTACCGTGCAGCAGGAAATTGATGCCGGAGGCTTACCCGCGCAGTCGCTGCTAGAGGGCGTTGCCCTGGTCGTTGGTGGTGTCTTTTTGCTCACACCTGGCTTTATTACTGACGGTTTTGGGCTTTTCTGTTTGCTGCCACAGACGCGTCGTTGGTTGATTCGCCGCCTCATGGCCAACGCCACTGTCCAGGTTTTTGGCCAGCGAGGTGGTCCCCGCGATGGCGCGACGCACTCACACCCGGGGCAGACGGGCCACGCAAAGACGGGCGGAGGGCAGGCGTCTCCAGGGCCTGGTCAGTCTTCCGTGATTGAAGGTGAGTTTCGTCGCGAGGACGACTAGACCCGGCCGCTCGGCGAATTCCCCCTCGCAGCGCTTGATTTTACCCATTTGATCGCTATGATTAGCACTCGATTAAAATGAGTGCTAATAAAGCACCCTTTTCTACTACTTATCTCGTTTCAGGAGAAATTCACAAATGAGCATTCGTCCATTACATGATCGCGTGGTCATAAAGCGTATGGAAGAAGAACGCACCAGTGCTGGTGGTATCGTGATTCCCGACTCAGCGACCGAAAAGCCGATCCGCGGTGAAGTGATTGCCGTTGGCAATGGCAAGATCAGCGATAACGGTGATGTGCGTCCGCTGGATGTTAAACCCGGTGATCAGGTGTTGTTCGGCAAGTATTCCGGCACGGAAGTCAAAATCGACGGCGAAGAGCTGTTGGTCATGCGCGAAGACGACATCATGGGTGTTGTTGAATAAGTCCGCGTCAGTCCAGACACATCCAATTGAATTTATTTGAGGAACAGATTAATGAGTGCAAAAGACGTACGATTTTCGGATGATGCCCGCGGCAAAATGCTTCGCGGTGTCGACGTCCTGGCAAACGCTGTCAAGGTTACCCTGGGCCCTAAAGGCCGTAATGTTGTCCTGGACAAGTCTTTCGGTGCGCCGAATGTCACTAAAGACGGTGTTTCGGTTGCAAAAGAGATCGAGCTTGAAGACAAGTTCGAGAACATGGGCGCGCAAATGGTCAAAGAAGTTGCGTCGCAAACCTCTGACGTGGCGGGTGACGGCACCACCACAGCAACCGTACTGGCGCAATCTATCGTTCGCGAAGGCCTGAAGTCGGTTGCTGCAGGCATGAACCCCATGGACCTGAAGCGCGGTGTCGACAAAGCCGTTACCGCTGCTGTTGAGTCTCTGGCCGGTATGTCTCAGCCCTGCAACGATGCCAACTCTATCGCCCAGGTTGGCACGATCTCCGCCAACAGTGACACCAGCATCGGTCAGATCATTGCCGACGCCATGGAAAAAGTCGGTAAAGAAGGCGTGATCACCGTTGAAGAAGGCAAGTCTCTCGACAACGAGCTGGACGTGGTTGAAGGTATGCAGTTTGACCGCGGTTACCTGTCGCCTTACTTCGTGACAAACCAAGAAAACATGAGTGCAGAGATGGAAGACCCCTATATTCTGCTGCACGACAAGAAAATCTCTAACATCCGCGACCTGCTGCCCACGCTGGAAGCTGTTGCCAAAGCTGGCAAGCCGCTGCTGATCATCGCTGAAGACATCGAAGGCGAAGCACTGGCGACGCTGGTTGTTAACAGCATGCGCGGCATCATCAAGACGGTTGCCGTTAAAGCGCCTGGTTTCGGCGATCGTCGCAAAGCGATGCTGCAGGATCTGGCTATCCTGACCGGTGGTCAGGTCATTTCTGAAGAAGTTGGCCTGTCACTGGACAAAGTGTCTCTGGAAGATCTCGGCACAGCCAAGCGCATCACTGTCGACAAAGAGAACACCACGGTTGTTGATGGCGCTGGTGAGAAAGCTGAAATCGACGCGCGCGTTGAGCAGATCCGCGCTCAGGTCGAGCAGTCCACGTCTGACTACGACAAAGAAAAGCTGCAAGAGCGTGTTGCTAAACTGGCCGGCGGTGTTGCCGTCATCAAAGTTGGCGCTGCTACTGAAGTTGAAATGAAAGAGAAGAAAGACCG
>DOIU01000553.1:4503-4909 GCA_003511825.1 Gammaproteobacteria bacterium
TGAAAGAGAAGAAAGACCGCGTTGAAGATGCGTTGCACGCAACGCGCGCTGCCGTTGAAGAAGGCATTGTGCCTGGTGGTGGTGTTGCGCTGATTCGCGCACGTGCCTCTATCGAAGGTCTGGAAGGCGACAACCACGATCAGAGCGTGGGTATCGATATCGCTCGCCGTGCGATGGAAGAACCGCTGCGTCAGATCGTTGCCAACGCGGGTGGCGAGCCTTCAGTCGTTGTTAACCGCGTTGCGGAAGGTGACGGTAACTTCGGCTACAACGCCGGTACTGATGAGTACAACGACATGGTGGAAATGGGTATCCTCGATCCGACAAAAGTATATCGTGCAGCCCTGCTACACGCGGCATCTGTCGGTGGCCTGATGACAACCACGGAAGTTATGCTTGGCGATAT
>DOIU01000338.1 GCA_003511825.1 Gammaproteobacteria bacterium
CGCGGAAACCTTGTTTGCTGAGCAGGGCATCGCCAACACCTCATTGCGCCACATTACACAGTCGGCGCAGGTGAATCTGGCGTCGGTCAACTACCATTTCGGCTCTAAAAGTGCCCTGGTGTCCCACGTGTTTGTGCGGCGATTGCAACCCATGAACGACGAACGCCTGCGGCGGTTGAATGTGCTGTTGTCCGCCGAAGCGAAAACGCCCGAGTTGTCTGCGGTGGTGGACGCATTTGTGGCGCCGCCTATCGAGCTTAGCCGTGATGCACACGGGGCTGTCTTTATTAAACTCTTGGGCCGCACCTACACAGAACCGGCTGAGTCTATTCACAATTTGATCCGCGCCACGCATCAGTCGGTCATAGAGGCGTTTAAGCCGGTTTTTCAGGCGTGTTTGCCACGCTTGCCCCAGGAGGTGGTCAGTTGGCGTCTACACTTTATGGTAGGCGTTCTGGCGTACGCCATGTCAGGTGCTGACACCATGCGGCTGATATCATCGGGCATGGTGAATGAGCGTGCGTCGGTCAAGGACATTGTTAGCCGCTTAACGGAATTTATCGTTGCCGGGTTGCGCGCACCGTATACCCGATCTGAAGCCGCTATCGATACGCCTCACGTTCGTCTGTAACGGCGCGATATTTGCGCGAAATTTGTCGACTTTTACCCGTAGGAGAAGGGAATGGCTGTTCTTGTGTGCCTTGTGGCGCTGGCTGTCTTATTGTGGTTGATGGCCAGTTCGACGCCGAGTTTATTCACGTTTATGCTGGGATTTGCCGGGCTGCTGTCCTTAACCGGCCTCACGGGCGTGCTCAGCGCTGCGGTGACCATTCCCTTGTGGGTGGTTTTCGTCGCTGTATCGATGGTTTTTGCAATACCCGGATTGCGCAAAAAACTGATCAGCGGACCGCTGTTGAATTATGTCAAAGCTGTCCTGCCACCCATGTCGGACACCGAACGCACCGCCATTGAGGCGGGCACCGTTTGGTGGGAGGGTGAGCTGTTTCGTGGCAAGCCCGAATGGTCAAAATTGTTATCCACCCCTGAGTCCCAGCTCACCGAGCGTGAGCAGGCGTTTGTGGACGGACCGGTTGAAGAACTCTGCGCGATGCTGGATGACTGGCAGATTACGCACGAATTGAATGATTTGCCTCCCGGCGTTTGGAAGTTCATGAAGACGCACAAGTTCTTCGGGATGGTGATTCCAGAAGCCTACGGTGGGCTGGGATTCTCTGCGCTGGCGCACTCGGAGGTCGTGACCAAGCTTGCCAGTCGCAGCGTCACGGGTGGCGTGACGGTGATGGTCCCCAATTCACTGGGCCCGGCGGAGCTTTTGCTGCACTACGGCACCGATGCGCAAAAGGACCACTATCTGCCTCGCTTGGCCAATGGACAGGAAATTCCGTGTTTTGCGCTGACAGGGCCCTATGCCGGGTCGGATGCTGCCTCTTTACCTGACTACGGCATCGTCTGTAAGAAAAAATACAAGGGCCGCATGACGCTCGGGCTTCGAGTCACTTGGGAGAAGCGTTACATCACGCTTGGCCCCGTCGCGACCGTCCTTGGGCTGGCGTTTAGAGCTTATGACCCCGATGGTTTGCTCGGCACAGAGGAAGACCTCGGTATTACCTGCGCATTGATCCCAACACGCACGCGCGGTGTGAATATCGGGCGTCGGCATATGCCGCTGAACCACGCCTTCATGAATGGTCCCAACAGCGGCGAAGACGTCTTCGTGCCGATGGAGTGGATTATCGGTGGCCAGGACATGCTCGGCCAGGGTTGGCGTATGCTGATGGAGTCATTGTCGGTGGGGCGCGGTATTTCTCTGCCGTCAAATGGCGTCGCTTCGGGCAAGCTCAGTGCGCGCTACACGGGCGCTTATGCCCGCATCCGTAAGCAGTTTAACCTGCCCATTGGCAAGTTCGAGGGTGTGGAAGAGGTGCTGACGCGCATTGGCGGTTTGACCTATATGATGGATGCTGGCAGGCGCTTAACCTGTGCGGCAATTGATCAGGGCGAGCAGCCTTCAGTGGTGTCGGCCATACTCAAGCACCACAATACAGAAGGCATGCGGCGCGTGCTTAATGATGCCATGGATATTCACGGCGGCAAGGGCATTTGCATGGGGCCAAACAATTACCTCGGGCGCGCATACCAAGGGATTCCCGTTGGTATCACGGTTGAGGGCGCAAACATCCTGACACGCAGCATGATTATCTTTGGTCAGGGGGCGATGCGGTGTCATCCCTGGTTGGTGAAGGAAATCAATGCGGCGTCCATGACCGATCGTGAGCAGTCACTGGCGGCGTTTGATGAAGCCTTGATGCAACACATTGCCTACGCCAGTGGCAATGGCGCGCGCGCATTGTTTCATGGGATTACCCGTGGGCGCTTCGCACCCGCACCCGTGAAAGGCGACGTTGCCAAGTACTACCGTCGCTTGGCGCGCATGAGCGCAGCCTACGCCTTCCTGGCCGATTTCGCGCTGCTGTTCTTGGGCGGTGGTCTCAAGCGCAAAGAAAAGCTCTCAGGCCGCTTTGCAGATGCGCTCAGCTATATGTACATGTGCTCAGCGGTCCTGAAACGCTATGAAGACACCGGCCGCCCCAGTGAAGATAAACCCTTATTGGAGTGGAGTGCCCGACACTGTCTGTATGAAGTCCAGATTGCGCTGGACCAGATTATGCGCAATTTCCCCAGCGTGCCGGTTGGCTTATTGCTGCGTGCGTTGGTGTTCCCGTTGGGGCGTCGCTTTAGAACGCCGAATGATCGGCTCGGGCAACAGGTTGCCAGCATTCTGCTCAGTACCTCTGAGGCGCGTGAACGTCTGACAAGTGGCATCTACATTAACAAGGATCCCGAGGACGTGACAGGCAAGGTGGAGTACGCGCTGAACTTGGTGATTGCAGCTGACCCTCTTCAACAGT
>DOIU01000205.1:0-4288 GCA_003511825.1 Gammaproteobacteria bacterium
GTTTACCCAAGTGGGCGCGCGGTGGGGGCGTCGTGATCGTCGCCTTTGCCGTGGGTTTGTTGGGCTGCACCGACGTGCGCGAGGAGTTGCATGAGCCGGGCGTGTATAAAGGCCGGCAAGATCCGCTGCTGGAGAAATCCGGTGCCGAACAGGATGCGATTCTGGCGCAGCGTTTTAAATCGATCCAGACTGACCGTTAGGAGGCTGGTATGGGCCCTCGACTGAATAAGAAAAAAGCGGGCTGGATTGCCCTGTTTGCGATTATTGCGAGTATTTTTTTAGCGCCTTTTAGTGGGTATTTACTGTTGCCCGATCAAGCCATGGCGCAAGCACCGCCGGCGTTTGACGGCGACGAAAATCCGCGATCCAACTTTTGGCGTGCTGTGCGAGAAGGCAATAGCGGCTACACCGCCGTGCGTGGTGATGAGGCGAACGTCCTGATCCAAAACGGTGGTGAGAACTGGCGCCAACTCAAGCAGCCGGTGGCCCAGTACGGTGGCTGGTTCATTGGCGCGGTCGCACTCGCGTGTTTGCTGTTCTTGTTGCTGAAAGGGCGTTTGCGGCTTGAGAACGGCGAAAGTGGCATGACCGTTGAGCGCTGGACGACGTTTGAGCGGACGCTCCACTGGGTCAACGCGACCCTGTTTATCATTCTCGGGGTGACAGGCTTGAGTCTTGCCTACGGTCGTGTGGTGTTGATCCCGATCATTGGTAAAGATGTCTTTGCTGCCTATGCCGGTCTCGCCAAAGTGGTCCATGACTACCTCGGGCCTGTGTTTGGTGTTGTGCTAACCGTTTTGCTACTGCGCTGGCTGTGGATGAATATTCCCAGCATGACGGATGTGAGGTGGTTTCTTAAAGGCGGTGGTATGTTCACCAACGAGCATGTGGCTGCCGGCAAAACCAACGGTGGTGAGAAAGCATGGTACTGGTTGCTGTTCTTTGGCGGAATTGCGGTTGTCGCGAGCGGGGTTGTACTCGACTTTCCCAATCTTGGTGCGACGCGAGGAGACATGCAGTTGGCCAATCTGATTCACACCGGATCGGCACTGATCTTGGTCGGCGCTGCTGTTGGGCATATTTTTATTGGTTCAATCGGCTCGGAAGGTTCACTGCGTGCGATGACCACCGGACGCGTGGATGTGGAATGGGCGCGACAACACCACGACTTGTGGTATCAAGAGTTGCTTGATCAGGGAGTCAAGCCGCAAACGGATAGCGAAGCGCAAGCTGCGCGTGATAAGCCCGATAAGGAAGCGCATTCGGCGCATACGCCGCACAGCGCATAAAGAAAACGCAAGCCCGTCGTCCTGACGGGCTTGCGCACATGTGCTTAAGAAATGTTGATCGTGGTGTTGGCGTTGATGTTGTCGTCACCGCCCATGCCTGAGGCTGCTTGGTTCGCTTGCATTTGGGCTTGCTGAACCGCCTGTTGCGCAGCACCCATGGCGTTGGCTGCGCCACCCATGGCTTCTTGTACACCAGCGCCGCCGGCGCCGACTGAGTTAAGGTCTTGCGCGCCCAGGTTTGCCTGCTCGCCAGCGTTACCTTGGATGATGTCACCACCAGATTTATCTACCATTGTCTCTCTCCACAGTGTGTTGTTGAATGAGTCTTGCGACCCGACGGAAGCTATTGTGCCGATCGGCGTTGGTAAAAACTGTGAAAATTACCCGGTTGCTCGTGAACAAATCACCTGGAGACGGGTGTGCAACCTTTTTTTAGGCAGAAGACCTCGGTGATCCCGTTTCGTTTAGCGGGTTCCAGGTGTTTGACCGTGACATGACGCCAGCAGGGGCGGCCTGCCGAGCTGATCGAGACTACTGCCAAGGCATTGTTCGGCCAAGGCGGCGAACTGCAAGAGCTTCCATTCTTCCCCGTTTTTGGCCATCAGCTGCAATCCCACAGGCATACCGTTGTCATCGCGACCACACGGCAGCGTGATCGCACACAGCCCACAGAGGTTGGCTACAACCGTATTGCGTAGCATGCGTCCGCTGGCGATTTGGTAGGCCGAGGTGTCTGTGACCTCATCCAGTGTGGGGGGTGTGATGGTCAGCGTCGGTGATACCACGATGTCCAGGTCGCGCAGCCTATGCTCGGTGTGCAGCCGATGGTGAGCCAGGTCACGTCGTCGCACCAGGTACTGTGTTGCACTGACTTGTTCGGCTTGGGTGATCAAGCTGTCTGTGTGTGGCCCCAGATGTTCTCGCCAGTCGGGAATTTCAGCGGCGATAAAGGCGCTGCTTTCGATCGCTGCGGTGTTGGGGCCCGCGTCCACCAGTGTGATGGTGTCTTCAAACAGCGGCGCTGGCAGCGTGCGCAATCGTGCGCCGGCCTGGCACAACTGGGTGAGTGCATTGTCAAAGCAGCTGCGTAGCGTGTCATTGAGCGGAGACATCGCTGCCTCGTCAGCGAGCGCAACGTGATAGGCGCCCAGGTGTGCTGGCGCAGTTGGCACAGGTGCGCGCATGAGGCCGCGCTGTATGGCCTGATAGACAAACTGTGCATCCGCGACCCGGTGAGTGATGACGCCAATGCTGTCGTAGTAGGGGCTGAGGGGCACGATGCCGTCATTCGGCCAGATCCCGGTACTGGTATTGAAGCCGACCAAGCCCGCCGCAGATGCAGGCACGCGCACGGAGCCGCCGGTATCGGTGCCGAGCGCAAACAGGGCGCTGCCGCTGATCACGCTGAGGGCAGCGCCGCTGCTGGAGCCGCCAGGCACGCGATGGTGCTCAGCGTCCCAGGGGTTGCGCGGTGTGCCCCAATGGGCGTTGATGCCGAGGCCACTAAACGCCAGTTCGGCCGCGTGGGTCAGCCCGGTGATGGGGCAGTGGTTGTCGAGCAAGTGCTTGACGACCGTGCCTGGCATTTGCCAACGATCGGGCAGGGCGCGCGAGGTGCCCGCGAAGCAGGGCAGGCCGGGGGCGGCGAACATCGCTTTTAAAGAGACCGGCAGGCCCGTCAACGCCTGTTGTTTCTGCTGTTGCCAGGCGAGGTCAGCCGCCTGTGCTTGAGCCAGCAGCTGCTGATCATCGGTGTGGTGGTACGCCTGCAGTATCGGCTCTGTGCGTTGCCGATTAGCCTGGCACCACTGGGCAATGTCTGAGCATTGGGCGTCACCGCGGGCGATGGCCGCGCGCACCTCCTCCAATGAGAGCTGGAGGAGCGTGTCGGCGGATAGGGTCGTCATCGACGACTGCCGCCGCCTTGGCATGTGGGTTCGGTGGTGGCCGACATGATGGATTCCTGTGTAACTGCTGCGGGCGAATGCCGGACGTTTTAGCATCGAACCGGTTGCGACGCAATTGCGCTATGATGTGGGTTTACTCTGCCCTGAGGGCAAGGAGCCGAGAGACTGTGGCACAGTTGTATAAATCAGGCGGAGGGGTGTTTGCCAATCCTTACTTGCTGCTGGCTTTTACCACGCTCTTTTGGGGCGGCAATGCCGTGGCCGGCAAGCTGGCTGTGGGCGATCTCAGCTTTATCGCCCTGACGTTCTGGCGTTGGAGCGTGGCATGCGTGGTATTGCTGCCGATCGCCTGGCCGCATGTGGTGCGCGACTGGTCGTTGATTTGCCGTCACCGATGGCTACTGCTGGGCTTGGGAGCCATCGGTTTTACCGGCTTTAATCTGAATATGTACTGGGCGCTGCAGTATACGTCTGTGGTCAATGTTGTGATCGAGCAGGCAGCGATCCCCATATTGATCATGCTGTTTAACTTTATGCTGTTTCGTCTGCAGGTTCGGTTACTGCAAGTCGTGGGGTTGGTGCTGGCGCTGTTGGGCGTTGTACTCACAGTGACGTCCGGACAGCCCTTGTCCATCCTCGACAGCGGCGTCAATCGGGGTGATGCGATCATGATGCTGGCGGGCTTGTGTTATGCCGTTTATTCCGTCGGTTTACGCTGGCGACCGGCGATGCATTGGCTGAGTTTTTTGTTCGTGCTGTCGGTGAGTGCATGGCTGGTCAGCTTTGCGTTGTGGATGACAGAGAGTGTGCAGATCGGTTTCAGCGTCCCGACCGGCAAGGCCATTGGCTTAGTGATCTATGTGGGGATCTTCCCGTCGCTATTGTCGCAGTTGTTCTACGCGCGTGGTGTGGATCTTATCGGCGCCAATCGTGCCAGCCTGTTCATTAACCTGGTGCCGGTGTTTGGTTCTTTGCTCGCTGTGTTGTTGTTGGGGGAGCATTTTCGCTGGTTTCATGCTGTGGGTTTGGTGTTGGTCGCCGGTGGGATCTACCTGGCGGAGATGGCCGCGCGCGCGAAAACATCCGCAACGC
>DOIU01000205.1:4679-5259 GCA_003511825.1 Gammaproteobacteria bacterium
TGGATCAATAAGCGCGATACTGCGTGTCACACATTTTGCGCAATCGCTTGCGGCAATGGGCGGGCAGCGTGATAAACTTACGCGCACATCAGACCAGACGGGAGTAAGCACCTTGGGATTCGTCAAAACCTTAATCGTCGGGATAATGCTGGGTTGCCTTCTGGGCCTTTGGCTAGGCATCAATATCGGCAAGGATCGTCCCTTGCTGGCCAATCCTTTTGACACAGCCGCGACCACGTCCATTTTGGAGTGATGGGTCGTTAGCGATTCTCGCTAAGGTGTGCTGGCGTCAGCTAGCCAGCCCCGTAACGCCAAGGGTGTATCGATGACTTGCTCGCAAGGCCAGTCGTCGATGCAGTCTTCCTCTCGATAATATCCCCAGCGCGCGCCCAATGTGCGCATGCCGGCGGCATTGCCTGCCAGAATGTCTCGCTTGTCATCGCCGATATACACACTGCTCTCGGGTGCGAGGCCGCACTGTTCACAGGCGTGGAGCAATGGGTCAGGGTGGGGCTTTTGCCGTGGCAGTGTGTCGCCGCACACCAGTGCGCAGCTCCGTGAGCGCAGCTGCAGGGCATCG
>DOIU01000208.1 GCA_003511825.1 Gammaproteobacteria bacterium
GCGGCCGGATCGATCATGCGGTCAGGGATGTCTCCGACAGCCCTGGAAAGACGCAGCCAGACAGTCTGGGCCAGATGAATGCCGAAGGCTATTACCTGGACGCAGGCAGTGCCTGGTATGCAGATTTTGCCCAAGCGTATGTTCGCTTTAGGCTAAGTGGCACTACTATACCCGGATGGCAGCTGATCAGCCAGGGTGAAAAGCACTCGGGAGGTTCTCCTGCCGCACAGATTTGGCAAGAAGACCAGCCGCAGTTGAGCATCTATCTTATCGCGGGACCTTTTCAGGCTTACGCCAGCGATGATGGCCGCGCCCAGGTGTACTTGCGCGCTGAGGATAACGAACTCGCGCAGAAGTATCTGTCTGCCACCGCGCGATATGTGGCGATGTATGAAGAGTTATTGGGCCCATATCCTTATGCCAAGTTCGCGCTCATTGAGAACAATTGGGAGTCCGGCTATGGCATGCCGTCTTTTACCTTACTGGGTTCTCGGGTGATTCGCTTGCCGTTTATTGTGCACACCTCTTATCCGCATGAAATCCTGCACAATTGGTGGGGCAATGGCGTCTATGTTGATCTCTCCGAGGGTAATTGGAGTGAAGGCTTAACCACCTATCTGGCGGACCATTGGTTGCGGGCACAGCGGGGCAAGGGAGCCGCGTATCGCTTCGATGCATTGCGTAAGTTCAGCGAGTTTGTCTCGGCGAACAATGACTTTCCGCTGCGCGACTTTTACGGTCGCCACAGTGAGTCATCGCAGGCGATTGGCTACGCCAAGGCGATGATGGTGTTCCATATGTTGCGTCAGCAGCTCGGTGATGCACAGTTCTTTGCGGGACTGCGGGCTTTTTATCAACAGCACCGTTTCCAGCGGGCGGCTTATTCCGATTTGCAAGCGGTGATGGAAGAGGTGTCTGGTGCATCATTGACGACGTTTTTTCAGCAATGGCTCACGCGCACGGATGGCCCACAGTTGGCCTTGTCGTCGCTGCGCGTGCGAGAACATGCGGGCGAGGTACGCTTAAGCGGTGAGCTTGTGCAGACCCAGGCGGATGAGGCGTGGCAGCTGCAGGTGCCGGTTGCGATCACGACGGCATCGGGAGTCACGCGTCGGATTGTGCCGATGACTGACAAGCGTCAGCCGTTCTCATGGACGTTGGCAGAAGCGCCTGTGCGTATCCAGGTGGACCCTGACACCGATGTTTTTCGGCGCTTGAGTGACACTGAAATGCCGCTGACATTGGCGCGTTTTTTCGCGTCTGGCCAAAACACCCTGGTGGTGCCAGATGCGGCGCCCGCGCCCCTGAAGCAGGCCTATCAAGCGCTGGCGGAGGATTGGAGCTTGAAGACCGGTGGGCATTGGGCGGTGGTGAGCGATAGCGCGGTTGAGCGCCTGGATGCCATCAGCGGAAATGTGCTGGTGCTGTCGCGGCATAACCGGCTGGCGAGCGACTTCGCACGCGCGAGTGGGCAGCCGATCAGCGACGGTTTTGTCTTGGATGGCTACGACTATGCACCCACGCGTGACAGTGTGGTGCTGAGCACAGAAGGCGCGCAAGATGAGACGCACTGGGTGTATATTGACGCGCCAGATCCGGCGGCCATCGCGGGGCTTGCGCGCAAAGTGCCGCACTATACGGCTTACAGTTATCTGGTCTTCACCGGCGAGGGTCCGCAGATCCAAGTGAAAGGGCAGTGGCAGTCACTGAATACGCCGATGGTGGCGTGTTTTGCGGCGATGGCTGTGCAGGTGTGTGAATAGCGGGAGATTGCCACTGCAGCCAGGCTACAGCGGCAAGGAACAGATCGCTCAGTAGGACAGGTTTTTGTAACCGTTGTCGAGCAGATTGCCTGCAACCATCGCGGGTTTGGCGACCGTGATGCCGTCCATCAGGGCATCCGCCTCTTTACCGATGGAAGGCAGGTACAGCG
Organism: Gammaproteobacteria bacterium; assembly: GCA_003511825.1. Taxonomy (GTDB): domain Bacteria; phylum Pseudomonadota; class Gammaproteobacteria; order Granulosicoccales; family Granulosicoccaceae; genus UBA7957. The sequence goes on from DOIU01000208.1 coordinate 1,934, forward strand.
GGCACACCTGTACGCTGGCACCGGAGTCAATCAGGTGCTTTAGCAGCATGGTGGGTGATTTACCCATCGGCGGCATCGGGTCTGTTACGGTGTCCTTGAGGACCAAATCGCCTGCGGCACCACAGATCACCATATTGACCTCTTTATTGTGCTTGGTGATGGTCTGTACGGACAGCACCATCGCCATCAATTGTGTTTGGCGGTCGGCTGAGGTCACAACGACGTTCAAGCCGTCGCTCTGCTCGGCGCGCACGTGAAAGCTCAGCAACATCCCAGCAATGACACCAGTGAATATCAGGATTTTTTTCACGGTATGATCCTTCCTATATTAGAATTAAAGAATATTCAGTTTATATGATATTTGGCAAAATATCATTGACAGATGATAAGGATCTGTCGCCCACCGGCGTTCAGTGTGGACACTGGCCAGTGGTGTCTGTGCGTACCGCCCACAGTTTGGCGACTAGTTTTACAAGCGTGTTACTTTTTCAGGAGATTGCTGTGAAAAGATTGTCTATCGTTGCGAGCGTATTCGCCGTTGTTGCACTGGGGTGTTTCTTCAGTGGGTCGCTGTGGGCCCGGCCCATGACGTTGATGCAAAAGGCCTATCACACATCGCCCGTGCCCAGTTTGTCGATGCTGATTAAAAACAATGCGCCAGCGCTCGGTCTGGACGCGGAACAGATGTCCGTCGTGCGCGGCTGGATGCAGCAGAATCGCAAGACGAATCGCGCGTTGATGGCGGAGATTTTTCAGTTAGAACAGACCATTGCTGACGGTGTGCTCAAGGGGATGTCTGTCGACGAGCTGCAGGCCCAAAAGGCGGCGCTGTTTGAGGCGCGTTCGGGCTTGTTTGACCTGAAGGCCCAATGCGTTGCACTGATGAAAAACACCCTCGATGAGGCGCAATGGCAAAAAGTCATGGCCATGCGTGACAAAGCCCAACGCGCCGCCGAGAGCAGCTTTGGTGGCAACGAGGTGCAATCCTTTTTGCGCGTTGCACCGATGCCGAAGTTTATGCTGATCGTCCTGATGCATCACGCCGAGTTGAAACTCACCGCCACCCAGAATGAAGCCTTGGAAGCTTGGCGGTTTGAGCACATGAATCGCTGGGCCACCTTGTTTGATGAGGTCTTGACCGCCGAAAAGGCGCTGACGGGCGATGCCATGGCCCTGGCGGATCGCGCCGATTTGCTCGCGCGATACGACACTTTGCTGGCCAAGCGTCGTGAAATGGCTGGTATGTCGCTGGCGTGCCGCGATAATATGCAGAAAGTCTTATCTGACAAGCAATGGGCGTTTGTGGTCGAGAAGTTTGATAGCTATCGCTAGCGTTACTCGGTATCATTGTGCTGCTATGATCAGCAGGCTT
>DOIU01000343.1 GCA_003511825.1 Gammaproteobacteria bacterium
GTCTGTCCTCTACCCGGCCCCATCATGCGCACGGTCGGGGCCTTGTAATATGCATTTCTCAGTGATGTATGATGGTTTCGATGACGCTCGGGCAGCAGCTTCTCAACCGACTCACCGACCAACTCATCGTCGGTATACCCAAAACACTGTTGTATATAACGATTGACGAGCCTGATTTTGCCTGCTTCGTCAATCACCAAAATCCCATGAGGGGCGACGCGCACGGACTGCTGGAACATCTCGTTCGCCCGCACCAGCGGCGACATATCCACAAACGTGAGTATCGCCCATGATCGATCAGAATGACCGAGCGATTGAAGACCGATCTTGACAGGAAGTTACTGCCCACAACGCAACTCAGCAAAAAAACGTTCAGACAGCGCTGGTGTAAGGCGTTGAGGATGACGAATGTATTCAAAAATACAAGCCGTATTATCAGACTGGAAGAGTTGGGCAACGGAGCGGCCGAGCAGTTCATTCGCTTGGCAACCGAGAATATGGCACGCTTCGGCATTCGCGTAATCGATATCGCCGTTTTCTGTCAGCAATACCGCGCCGACTGGAATGCTATCGACCAGCGAATAGAGTTGTACACTGCTACGCCTTAACGCATTCGACGCCATAACCAACGATCATAGGATCTGCTGTATTTCAGCGACATTCAGTACCTGCTTTTGTGAGGCGACATGACGCCGCGCTTCTGTGTGTGTCTACCTGCGCTCGGCAGGTGCAGCTTGGTGATATCGTGTAGAGCCGCGGGGAGAGTATGCACAAGGTCACCTTATCGCGACAATCAGGAAAAACCGAGGAAAACCACACGCGTCTTCGTACAAACTTTCTATCGAGCGCTCAAGCTGCGTGAGTCATCAGCAGTTTTTGCACGAATGCCAAAAAATACGCAGTACAAAGTCGGCACCACGCCCAAGGTGAGTATCGTGCCTATCGCCAGGCCAAACGCGATAGCACCGGCCATACCGTAAAACAGCACATCGCGACCCAAGATCAGCGGCAGCAGGCCGACAATCGTGGTCATCGTCGTCATCAAGATCGGGCGCAATCGACGCACACAGGCGGCAATCACGGCGTCGAGATCGCTCACTCTTGACTGTTTTCGTTCGATGTCGATGCGATCAATTAATACAATGGCGTTATTGACAATGATACCTGCCAACGCGAGCAATCCGAGAATCACCAAAAAACCAAAATCCGCTTGCAGGGTTTTTAAACCCAATGCAGCCCCGGTGAGTACTAACGGCATGGTGAGCAGAATGATCAGCGGTCGACGATAGTTGTTGAATTGCGCCACCAGCAGCAGAATAATCACGCCGAACGCCAATGGGAAGTTGGCCCGCAGCGCGGCTTTGCCTTTGCTGGCGTCTTCAATGATCCCGTCAAACTCTGCCGTATGGCCCGGCGCCAGTGACGCGTTCAGCGCCGCCAATCGCTCAGCCACCTGAGGCGCCGCATCTTCGGGTGATACCCTTAAGCTGCGCGCCTCCATCGTCACGGTGTGTGTAAGGTCTTCGCGCTGAATACGCGGAAACCGACTCACCGCACCTATTTCGGCCACTTGCGCCAAGGGGACACTCTCTGCCCTGCCGGGCAGATGGATGGCAAGGGTATCGAGACGCGCCAACTCGGTGCGCTCGGTATCCACGGCGCGCACCACGATGGGAAACACGTCATCACCCTCACGAAACTCCGCAATAGCACGACCGGCGTAGTACCCCGAGATCGCATCGGCAATGTCCCGTGTGCCAACCCCGGCACTGCGGGCCAATGCCTGGTCGACCTCCACCTGCAGCAGCGGCGCACGGTTGATCCAATCTGACCAGATATGTATCGCACCGGGGATATCGGCGAGTATCTTCTCAAGCCGCGCGGACTGTTGGTACACGTAATCCGCATCCGGGCCTTTGACTTGGATTTTAATCAGATTGGGGTCAGACGGCCCCAGAAACATCCCTGACACGCGCACATCGGCTTCTTGCAACTGGTCACGGAAGTCCGCTCGCAACTGAGGAATCGCCGCTGCTGCTTGCGCTTTGCCGGGCGTGTCTATCACCATAAAGCCGACGTTGGGCGCGGGGTCTACGGGTGTCAGTGACAACACGAAACGCGGCCCGCCAAAGCCGACGTAGGCAATCACGTCACCCAGTTGTGGATACCGCGTGTCGTCGTTGATGATATCCACCATGTGCTGCATCTGTGCTTCGGTGGCTTGGGTCGTCACGCCTGCCGGCAGATTCACGTACACCAGAATCTGGGCGCGATCACTCTCGGGGAAGAACCGCTGCGGAACCGTTTTCATGGCACCCACAGAAGCAATAAACAACACCACAATCACTGCCATAAAGCGGACTCGCCTGGCAAGCAGGTAGCGAAGCAACTGCTCATAAGCCGCCTCAACCAGACGGAAAAACGGCCACTGACGGCGCGGCGTGTTGGCAGCTTTAGGCAATTGGATAAAGCGGTGACACAGCGTCGGCGTCACCGTCATTGCAAATACCCAGGATGCGCTGAGTGAAATGAGTATCAGCAGCGAGATATTGCGCGTGTACTCACCCGCAGCGTGCTCCGCTAACATCAGCGGCAGAAAGACGATAATCGTGGTCAGTGAGGATGACAGCAACGGCAAGGCCAGCTCACCGCCGGTCTCCTTGAGTGCTCGGTCACGATCGCCGTGTTCCTCCAGCCGACGCTTGAAGTCTTCGGCGATCACAATGCCGTTGTCCACCAACAGCCCCAAAGCAATGACCAGTGTCGCCAGACTCATGCGTTCGAGCTGCATCTCAAAGATGCCCATGACCGCCAAGGCTGCCAACATCACCCCCGGTACGATCGCCCCCACAATCAAGCCGGTGCGCAGACCCAGGAACAGAATCACCACGGCCAGCACGATCGCGACCGTCTGCACCACACTGATGGAAACGCCGTAAATCGTCTTCGCGACATGATCTGCTTGATACGTCACGGTATCCAGATGCACGCCTGCCGGCAGCATCGCCCGAACCGCCTCAATCGTCGCCAATGCGCGCGCCGAGTAATTCAGCACACTCTCTTCCGGTTGCATACTGACGGCGAGCACCAGCGCTGGCTGACCATTGAAAAACGCTGCCGCCCGGTAGGGCTCCGCGTAGCCGCGAACGACCGTGGCAATATCACTCAATGCCAACAGTGCCCCGTCATCCGGGGACTGAATGACGACGTTTTCGATATCCGCCACGGTCTCAAATTCCCCTGACACCTCGATCATCACTGCCCGCTCACCGAGATCGGCGAGACCGACCGGGTTAACCACATTCTGGTCACTCAGAATGCGGCCAATCGCGTCAGGGGCGATGCCAAGCTGGGCGAGCACGGCATTGTTAAACTCCAGATAGATCCGCTCTTCACGGGCACCCAGCACATCGACGCTGCGCGTGCCCGGTACGGTGATCAGCTGGTCTCTGGCGTGCTGCGCAAGGTCGAAGAGTTCGTAGAGGGGGAAGTCCTCTGACCACAGCGCCAACGTCATCACCGCCACATCGCCGAAGTCATCATTCACGACAGGTGCACTGGCCCCCTGCGGCAGCCGAGGGCGTGCGGCCGCCACCGCCTCGGCAAGCTCGTCCCAGACCTGATCAAGTGCGTCGTATTGGTCGTCGACTTTGACATGAATGATCGACAAACCGTCGATGGAGGTGGAACGCACTTCATCGAGTTCCGGCAGCGTGATCACGGCTTCTTCGAGGGGCTTGGTGATCAATCGCGCAACCCGCTCGGCCGGCATAGCGGGGAACGCTGTTGTGATCATCGCCTCGCGAATGGTGATATCCGGGTCTTCGCGGGCGGGCAAGGTAAAATAGCTGACAGCGCCGTAAATCAGTATCGCAACGACCAGCAGCATCACGACAGGCCGATGGTGAAACGCGTGCTGAGAAAGGTTCATAGCCGAGTCTTCATGTCTCTAGGGGTTATAGCGCGCAATGCCGGTGCTGAGCCCGGTGGGATACACCGCTTGCTCATCACGGAGGAAATCCACGCCACGTGTAACGAGAATGTCTCCAGATGCAAGCCCGTCACTGATCACGACCCCGTCGCCGATCAACCGCTGCACCTTTACGGGGGTTAAGCGCAGCGTGTCGGTCGCAGCATCAACGAGGTAAACGGCATCCGATGCCGCGATACCCGTGCTGAGCAATGCCGTGTGCGGCACGAGCCAATGATCGGCGCCAGCATCGCTCATGACGACGACATCGACGATCATGCCCGGTGATAGCCAAACGGGTGTGGCCTGCACTGCGGCAGTCACGCCGTACAAGCCGGCGGCATTGACCCGCGAGCCAATCTGGCTGACCGTGGCCGGAAACACCGTGCCGCGCGACTTGACCTGAATGTCGATCCGCATGCGCGGCGACAGTGCTGACCGCAATCGCTCGGGCACAGAGAACATCGCTTCCAGACCAGCGTCAGAGCCCGATACGCTGAGCACCGGTTCGCCTGAGCGAATCGATTGCGAAGGCTCGATGTAACGGGCTGCGACCTCCCCGTCGTAAGGCGCGATCATCCGCGTATCGCGCAGACGCCGCTGTGCCGAGGCCACGGCAGCAACCGACAATTCAACACGCGCACGGGCGCGATCGAGCCGCGCGGTCGCGGCATCAAAGTCGGCCCGAGAGACCGCCTTGCGCGCCAGCAACTCCGCGCGTCGGGCATGGTCGAGTTCGGCCTCCACCAGACTGGCTCGCGCGGCATTCACGTCCGCCTCGCGCCGCGCCAGATCGAGCTGAATCAGTTGATCATCCAGACGCGCCAGGACATCTCCGCGACGGAAGCTATCACCTAAATCAACGTTGAGCTGCGCGACGGTACCCGCGACCTCAAAGATCAGCTCTGCGCGCTCACGAGCGCGCAGGGTGCCGTTGAAAACGCGCACCACCTGGTTAGTCGGGGCGGTGATTTCCATCACCGTGACGGGTCGCGCTGTCGGTTCGGGTATCGCTTGATCACTGCCCGAGCACGCGAGCTGGGCTGACGCCAAGGCGAATAGAGCGAAGGTAATGCGTGTTGGCAACATGGTTCACCTCTTCCTGATACGGTCGCGGATGCAGTGTGTGGACTCTTACTTGCCGCATAATGTAATCATTTGATTAACTCATTTGAATGATACATTCGATTGTGTTTGCCAAGCAAGCACGTATGGAGAAAAGTTAATCAATTGATTAAGCACATGGGAGTCGCTATGATCGCGAGCACTCTTGAAGGATGCGTTTGGCAAGCAAGCGAGAAACAGGTAGCAGCGATGTCCCTAAAATCCCTGGAAACCCCCGACCCAAAACGCATGGGCCAGCGCGGTGAAAAGCGCTACGCCTTGATCATGGCCGGGCTGCAGTTGTTTGGTAAACACGGGCTGGAAGCCACCACCACACGGATGCTGGCGGAAACGTCGGGCGCCAATGTCGCGGCCATTCCCTATTATTTTGGGAGTAAGGAGGGGCTCTACAGGGCGGTGATGGCGTACATCCTGGATCGCATCGACGACCATGTTGGCGACACCTTTACCAAGCTGCAAACAATGCAACAGGAGGCACCGCTATCGCGCGAACAAGCCCTAGCCTCTTACAAGGCGTTGATGACAACACTCGCGGGCATTATGGTGGAATCGGACGAACCCAAAGCGTGGGCGCAGATCATTATGCGCGAACAGGCCAACCCCACCGAGGCTTACGAGATCTTCCACCGGCGCCACATGAAGCGCACACTGCAGGCATCCCATCAACTGGTGGGAGTGATCACCGGCCTTGACCCGAAAAGCCTTGAGGTCAAGATGCGGACGCATGCTATGCTGGGGCAGATTCTCGGATTTCTCGTGAGCCGCGAAACACTGCTGCGCAGCCTGAACGTTAAAAAACTCAATAAAACCCATCTGCAAGTCATGCACAAGGTATTGACCAATAACATTGATGCCTGCTTGCTCAAGCCGATCGACTGATTCGCTTGGGTTTAGGCAGGGCAGATTTTCCCTGCTCTAGACGGCTTGCATTTACGTGCTAGGACACGGATCTGCCCGGTCATTGCGCCTCCAACCAGTTATTGACGGCTTCCAGATCGGCGAGTGAGAGAATACCTGCCGCCTGCTTGAGTGCCAGCGTATTGAGGATGTAGTCATAACGCGCGTCGGCGTAATTGGCCTGCGCCTGGTAGGTATCACGCAGCGATTGCAGCACATCAACGGCGGTTCGTGTGCCCACTTCAAAGCCTGTCTCTGTTGCCTCGGCGGCGATTTGGGTCGATTGCAGCGCCTGCTTGAGCGCCTTGACGCGGCTGATACCCGCGATGACACCACGGTACGCATTGCGTGTTTGCTGGGCGGTGTTTCGGCGCGTCAACTCATACTGCTCAGCGGCGAGCTTGGCATCGGATTTTGCCTGGCGCGTTTGTGAGCTGACCAGACCACCCGAATACAGCGGGACGGCCAACTGCACCGTGAGGGTTCCCGTTTCGGAATCTCCGGCACCGCCGTCTTGTTCCACCTTGGATAAGGTGGCGCCCGCACCCAGTGTGGGCAGGTGGCCGGACCGGGCTGAATCAATTTCCTGTGAGGCGATTTCTGCCTGGTATTCGGCGACGCGCAGGGTCAGGTTTGAGGTTTCGGCGGTCTCAACCCACTTTTCAATGTTGCTGGGCTCGGGTGTGATCAAGGGGGTTTCGCTGTTGAGGCGCGAGAACTCGGTAACGTCAGCGCTGATCATCACGCGTAACGCTTCGCGAGCATCAGCCAAGTTGTTTTCTGACTGAATCTCATTGGCGACGGCAAGGTCATAGGCTGCCTGCGCTTCTTTGACGTCAGTGACGGCGATCAGCCCCAC
>DOIU01000127.1 GCA_003511825.1 Gammaproteobacteria bacterium
CGCTGGCGGGATTGGTGCCGTGCGCCGACCCGGGGATCAAGCAGACGTTGCGATGCCCTTGCCCTCGCGCTTCGTGGTAGCGCTTGATCGCGAGCAAGCCGGCGTACTCGCCCTGGCTGCCGGCGTTGGGTTGCAGCGACACGGCATCGTAGCCCGTGCAAGCGCTCAGCATGCGCTCCACTTGCGTGATCATGCGGCGATAGCCACGGCTTTGCTCAGCCGGCACAAACGGGTGCATATCGGTGAATTCGGGCCAGCTCACGGGCGCCATCTCGGCGGCCGCGTTGAGCTTCATGGTGCACGAACCCAGAGGGATCATGCTGCGATCAAGCGCCAGGTCTTTATCGGCCAATCGACGCAGATAGCGCATCATCTCAGTCTCGGACTGATACGCATGAAAGCAGGTTTGCGAGAGCGGCTGATCGTCACGACACAGCGCGGGGTCAAGCGTCACCGCCGTCGCTGACGGCAGCGCGTCAGGCGACGAGACATCTAAGCAGGCGGCGATGGCTGACAGCAAGGCCGCGAGATCGTCCTGCGTGGTGGTCTCGTCCAAGGACATACCCAGGGTGTCCGCGTCGACACGACGCAGATTGTACCCGGCGGCCTCTGCGGCATCGGCCACGCTTTGCGCCGCACCGGGCACGCGCAGTTGCACGGTATCGAAGAAGCGCTGGGTAGTGACGTCGAACCCGAGCGCGCGCAAGTGCTCGGCCAGCGTTGCCGTCGTGCTGTGTACGCGGCGCGCGATCGCACGCAGCCCTTGCGGGCCGTGGTAACAGGCGTAGAGCGTCGCCATCACCGCGAGCAAGGCTTGAGCCGTGCAGATATTGGAGGTCGCCTTCTCTCGCCGGATATGTTGTTCACGCGTTTGCAAAGCCAGTCGATAGGCCGACTTGCCATTGGCGTCGATGGATTGCCCGATCAAGCGCCCGGGCATGCTGCGCTTGTATTTGTCTTGCGTGGCCATAAACGCCGCATGCGGCCCACCAAAGCCCAGCGGTACACCAAAGCGCTGGGCACTGCCAATGGCAACATCCGCGCCCATGTCCGCCGGCGAACGCAGCAGAGACAGGGCCAGCAGATCGGTGGCACAGATGACCAACGCCCCCGCATCATGCGCCGCGGCCGACAGGTCGGAGCAATCAAACAGCTCGCCTGAGGTCCCAGGGGTTTGCACCAACACCGCAAACACGTCATCCCAGACTGGCGCGGTCTGCCGCAGATCAACGACATCCAGGGTGATACCGATGGGCTCCGCCCGTGTGCGCAGGATGTCGAGCGTTTGCGGGTGCGTATCGGCATCCACCACACAGCGTGAGCGCTTGCCACGCAAGGCCCGGTGGCACATCGCCATGGCCTCGGCTGCCGCCGTCGCCTCGTCCAGCAAGGACGCATTCGCGATCGGCAAGCCCGTCAGCTCTGAGACCAGGGTCTGGAAGTTAAACAAGACTTCCAGGCGCCCCTGGGAAATCTCGGGCTGATACGGCGTGTATGACGTGTACCAGCCGGGGTTTTCGAGCACATTGCGCAGGATGACCTGCGGCGTGTGGCAACCGTAATAGCCCTGGCCAATCAGCGAAGTCTTCAGCACATTCTCGCGTGACAAAGCCCGCAGCTCCGCCAAGGCGTCTTCTTCTGATGCGGCCTCGGGCACATCGAGTGGCGCTTGGTCCAGGATGGTATCGGGGATAACCTGCGCCATGAGTGCATCGAGCGACGTCACACCGAGGGTGCTGAGCATATCGTCAATGTCTGCGGTGCTCGGGCCGATATGCCGATCGCTGAAGTGTGTGGTCACCGGGTCCGTCATGCGGGTCTCTCGCTGTGCCGTCTTGTTGTGATCATTATTCGTCGCTGGCGATCACGCCTTCATAGGCGTCAGCGCTGAGCAGGTTTTCAACGTCGGTGGAATCGTCCGGCGCGATAATAAAAAGCCAGCCGTCTTCGTACGGGTTGGTGTTCACCAATTCAGGCGTGTCCCCAAGAGCGCTATTGGCATCGACGATCTTGCCGGCGATGGGTGCGTAAATGTCAGACGCGGCTTTCACAGATTCCACCACGCCAATGGCGTCTCCAGCATTGACCTGGGCGTCCACTTCCGGGGACTCAATAAACACCAAGTCGCCGAGCTGTTCTTGTGCGTGGTCAGTGATTCCGACCGTAACGGTGCCGTCGTCATTGAGCCGAACCCACTCGTGCGATTCAGTAAACATCAGGTCAGCAGGTAAAGTCATTGTAGGTTCTCCCCTCGTGCAGTAGCGGTGTGAGATGGGCGTGCAGCCGACACGCCGCGAATTAAAATGTGGCTTGGCCGTCTTTGATGAACGGCGGTTTGACGATTTTTGCAGGATAGCGTTTCTGGCGAATTTCCACCTCACAGGTTTCGGTCACGCTGGCGTCGATGCGCGCCAGGCCGATCGCCTGGGACAACGAGGGTGAGAAGGTGCCGGAGGTAGTCTCGCCAATTCGCTGCTCCCCGAGGTACACCGACTGATGACCGCGCAACACGCCTCGGTCTTCCAGCACCAAGCCGACCAGGTGCTGGCGCAAACCGGATTGCTTGAGTGCCTCGGTAGGCGCGCGGCCAATAAAATCCCGCTCGGGCGATTTCAGCGCAACCGTCCACGCAAGCCCTGATTCCAAGGGGTTGGTAGTGGTGTCCATGTCTTGCCCGTAGAGATTCATACCGGCTTCCAGACGCAGCGTATCGCGCGCGCCCAAACCCACGGCACGCACCCCGGCATCCATCAAGCCTGACCAGAATCGCTCAGCGTCCGCGCTGGGCAGAATCACTTCAAAACCGTCCTCGCCGGTGTATCCCGTGCGTCCGACGAACCAACCCTCGGCCTGCGTGCAATAAAAGCGACGCAAATCTCGCGCAGCTTCCGACAGGCTTGCTGGCAACAACGGCAAGGCTTTATCACGGGCATTGGGGCCTTGGACCGCAATGATGGCGAGGTCGGTCTGGGCCTGGAGCGTCACGTCGCGTTCACCCAGAGTGGATTGCATCCAGGCCAGGTCTGACTCGCGGTTGCCGGCGTTGATCACCAGGCGATAGCGCGCATCGCCGACATGATACACAATCAAATCGTCCACCACGCCACCCTCGGCATTGAGCATACAGCTGTAGAGTGCCTTGCCAGGACTGGTGATTTTGGCCACGTCATTGGCCAGCAGATAACGTAACCACGCGGTGCTATCAGCACCCGTGACATCAACGGCGAGCATGTGTGAGACATCAAACGCTCCCGCATCAGCGCGGACCGCTCGGTGTTCTTCAAGGAGGGAGGTGTATTGGACGGGCATATCCCAGCCCGCAAAATCGACCATGCGCGCCTTCGCCGCATGGTGCCAAGCATTCAGTGGTGTTTTCTTGCCCATGTTTTTCTCCCAGTCAGGTGAGCCGCAGCCAGCGTCAGGCTGTCTGTGCGCTCCTCTGTCCGGGTACCTGAGAGATTCAGGCAGCCTCTGCGGCTGGCCCTTTCCCCGTGGGCGGACGCGTCGACGGGTGGCCGGCGTCACTCTCCAGAGCTGACATGACGTTACGATGGTCCTGGGTGCCTGAGCGTTTCCGAGCGAGTTGCGCCTTCGGCTCCCGGCATGGGTACTGCCGGGTATCTCCCACCGTTCGCGGGTCAGTGGCGCTACTATAGGAGAGCAGCACTGATTTGTCTACGCGTGTGTCTGCTCCGCCGCCGCTGCGCCTTGCCGGCGTCGGCGCCACGCGGCATACGCCAATATCACCGCAAATAATACAATAACCGGATAATTCCCCACCACCATATACGGCGTGAGGCCGGTGCGCGGCGTGACGTCGCGATCCAACGTGCCTTGGCGGAACTGGGCGATGCTGTCGAGCACCTCGCCCCGCGC
>DOIU01000496.1 GCA_003511825.1 Gammaproteobacteria bacterium
AGATTGACGTCGCTGGCGAACAGCGATTGATTGGAGGAATAAACTGTGACGTTACTGACTTTTTCCACGATTGCATTGTGGGTCATCGTTATCGTGCAGGTCGCGGTGATCTACGCCTTGGCACGCCAGATCGGTGTGTTGCTCGAACGCATCTCACCGGTCGGTGCGATGATGTCCGATTCCGGGCCAGAGATTGGCGCTGAGGCGCCGCGTATGGCCTTACCTAACCTCAATGGCGAAGACCTCGATATTGGGGGGCGTGATGGGCGTGCGCAACTGGTGTTTTTCCTGTCGACCACATGCCCGATTTGCAAGGCGTTGTTGCCCGCCTTGAAGTCCATACAGTCTGATGAGGGGGGCTGGCTGGATGTGGTGTTGGCATCCGACGGCAAAGAAGCCCTGCATCGGCGTTTGATCGAGAAGGAACATTTGCAACAGTTCCCTTATGTGCTCTCCGCCGAGTTTGGCATGACCTTCAAGATTGCCAAGCTGCCCTACGGCGTCTTGATCGGCCCGGATGGGGTTGTGCGGGCAAAAGGGTTGGTGAATAACCGCGAGCAGCTGGAAAGTCTGTTCACTGCGGCGGAAACCGGGCTGCCATCGATACAAGCCGCTGTAAATGCAGCCTAATCACACTCTATTGACAATCACTTCGCGAGGGGCGAAATATGAAACGATTTACCAATATCTTAACCCAATCCATTGATCGGCTGGCCGATTCTGGCGTCAGATCGGCAGCTCGGGGCCACGGGCGCCGCAGTTTTCTCGAAAAGACCAGCCGTGTCCTGCTCGGGGCAGCAGTGGTTGGCGCTGTATTACCGTTCGATCGTCGCGTCAATGCTGCGACCATTCGCGCCGACGGCGATACCGAAACCCTGCCTGAAGACATTTGCAGCTATTGGCGCCATTGCGCTTTGGATGGCTTTTTGTGTTCAACCGCCGGTGGGACTTCCTCGTCCTGCCCGCCGGGGTCGACGGTGTCAGCGGTTGCGTGGATTGGCACCTGTACCAACCCAGACGATGGCAAGGACTATTTGGTCTCGTACAACGACTGTTGCGGCAAACCGCTTGTCGATGCATCGACGTACTGCTACACCTCTCAAGGTGAGCGTCCGGGCTACCGCATGGGCTTGTATAACGACATCAACTGGTGCATGGCCAACACCGAAAAAGGCTACCACTGTACGGTCGCGGTGGTTGTCAGCGCGGCCAAATAGCACGTCGGTAGCGCTCGCAAATATCGTGTTGGTCTGTGCTTCTCGTGGCTTGGGAAGACCTCGGTGGTTTTCCCAAGCCCGATTAGCCGCGTTGAGGTGCACTATGAAATTGATATGGGTTGCCGTGATGCTCCTCGTGGTATCAGCGCAGTCGGCTGCAGAAGGGATGTCTGCAGAGTCAAACTACATCCTCCGGTGTGCGGGTTGCCACCGCATGGACGGTATGGGTGCGGCCGCTGCGGGCGTGCCTGAGTTTCCGGATTCTATCGGGCATATCGCCGCTACGGAGAAGGGACGCCTGTATCTACTGCACGTTCCCGGGGTGATCTCTTCGTCACTGACGGATCAGGAAATCGCAGATGTACTCAATCTCATTCTCGATCGCTGGGGTGAGGGGGCGGCGTCCTATTTTCGCGAAGATGAAGTGCAAACGCTGCGTGCCAAGCCGGTTGCGAATGTGGTCGAATACCGCAGAGCCTTGGTGGAAGAACTGCGCCAACAGGGCATACGGTTGGCCGAGTACCCGTGGTAGACGCGCACGGGCATTGGGTGTGCTGTTGGCGCTGACACGGTCATGCTCATCATCCCGCTACTGACAGCCGCGTTATTGGTGCCGGTCGTTGTGGTGTTTGTCCCGGTGCGTGTTGCCAGCAACCATTGGTTGTGGGAGTGGGCGCAAGCCTTGGGTTATCTCGCGGTGGGCAGCGCCGCGTTATTGTTTGTGTATCGCCATCGACCTGCCGTGTTTCCGCGGTTTCGTTCCGTGTACTTTACCTATTTGCACCGTGATCTCGGCATGATGACCTGTGCGTTGGTCATTGCACACCTGGGTGTCTTGCTGTTTGCCGAACCGTTGCTGATAGAACACCTCACACTCACTGCTCCCTGGCATATGCTATCGGGCATCGCGGCGACGGTGTTGTTGGTTCCGCTGGGTATTGGGGCACTGCCGGCCGTCAGACAGCGCCTGTGGGGCGGTCGCCGCCGGTTTCGGCGCTGGCACCTGAGGCTCTCGCTCGTCTTTGCGGCCTTGCTGCTCCATCACATCGTAGGCTCTGGCGGCTACATCAATCATGCATCCCAAGTGCTTGTCCTCAGTGCGATGGCTATTGCGATCGCCGTGGCGTTTGCGCGCAGGCATTGATCGCATGATCCTGACCGCTGGCGCACCCGTAAGGTCCTGTCGATATCTGAACGACGCGCTGTCTCATGGCATGTCTGGAGCGTGCTGATCAGTGCGGGGGTTGCGATATTGATCAGCGTCTGGCTCCAGCGGGCGGCAGGTCTGTTCCCTCTGTGATCGCCCGCTTGTTTCTGAATCTGGCATTGGCACTGGTCGTCATGGTCGGCGGGGTGCTGCTTCATCAGCTTCGCGTAAACAGTATCC
>DOIU01000382.1 GCA_003511825.1 Gammaproteobacteria bacterium
GTAGATCAGGGTGTAAACTGGTTTCCGGTTCGTTGAGCACCATCAAGGGCGGTGTCCTGGGTGTGAGCAGTGCGGCCACCCAGAGTAAATAGCGCAAAGTCCCGTCGGACAACTCAGACGCGGATAAGGGTCTGAGCAATCCTTCCTGGTGCAGGTTCACCGTAAAGCGACCGTCTTGCTGCACGTTGATGCCTAAGCGTGCGTCGGGGAAGGCATCCGTGACGGCGTCGTGCAATGCCTCGACGTCGCCAATCTCAATGATGGTCTGTAGCGCAGCGGCGAGATCCCGTCCGTCATGATGCAGCACCGGTGTGCGGGTCCCCAACTGCGGCAACCGGGCCGGTGCCTCTGCATCTGATCGGAAGTGATCGTAGAACCGCCAGCCCCGAATCTGCTCTCGTAACGTGACGACTTCCGGAGCTTTCTCAGGGTGAGCGGGTTGGCTGAACATGCTTTCAAAGTGGCTGGTGTGCTGCGAGATCACTTCCCAACTGCGCTTTGCACGGACCTTGGTTACCGCCCCAGTCCTGTCGACGAGCGATCGTGCCGGCCGATACGCATTACCCGCCCAGATGCACTCACGCTTGATTTCAGGGTCTAACGCAAACGCCGTCGGGCCCAGATAGCCAGGCGATGGCAGCCCAAGCGAAATCGCATACCCAAAATCATCCCCCGAGAATCCCAAGCGCAACCGTGCTGCCTTCTGCTGTGGCCCTCCTTGTACCGGCACCTCGCCCTTTTGCATGCGCGCAGAAAGGGTTTCAGGCCCGTCCCAAAACGTCGAGCTGAGCCCGCCCTCGCGCGCCAGAGAATTGATGACCCCACCCTGGGCCGTTTCAGACAGTAACCGCAGTGCCTTGTACAGGTTTGATTTACCGCTGGCATTCTCACCCGTAATGACATTCAATCGCCCGAAGGGGATTTTCAGGTCCAATAACGATCGGTAGTTGCCAATGGCCAGTGTGTTGATCACGAATGCATCTCGCTATCTGGATCCCGACCGACTGGCCTCACAACAACCGCAACCCCGAATCAGACTCCGGCTCCGGCCGCGCAAGAATCGGCCAGTACAGTGCCGCCAGCCACAAGAACGCCAATGACCAGCCCCATTGGGCGAGGTGTATCCAGAGGATGTAGTGGCTGGGGAAGGCAATGGGCATAAAGACGCGCACGACAGCGGTGGCGGCGAGCAGGGCGAAGATGCCGTTAACGCTGGCGGGTGGCTCGAAGACATTGCGGTTGGTGTGGCCGAGGCCGATGCGGGCCATGATGGAGGAGCAAAGTAAGCCGATACCCCCGGCGGCAAGGCCATGGATGGCTTGGGATTCATTAACCAGGTCTAGCCCGGTGAAGCCGTAGAGCAGCATGCCACTGATCATAAACGCGTAGGAGACGTGCAGCGGCCAGAGCAGAGTAATGCGCCAGATGCGTGGGTGATACCAGCGCACGGCGCGTATCAGGTGCGTGGCGGCGAGCGGGAAGGCGATGACGCTGGTGGCCCAATGTGTCGGGAAGAATGCCGCAGCGATCATCAGCGCCAGGAAGCCCACGATAGCGAAGATATCGATCCACTTGCTGTTCGGCATTTCGGGCAGGCCCAAGGCCTTTTCAGTAAAGAACGGGATGAGCCGCCGCATCATGGTGAGGTTAATCGCCAGCACCAGGAACAGGCCAAGGGTGATGCCGTAGTCTGCGCCTTGGCTGTACCAGCCTGCAACGCCTGCGTAGAACAGGGCATTGGCGAGGAACAGCATCAGGAATTTAGAGGCGAGCCCCATTTGCTTCCATTGGCGTGCGCGGATGATTGGCACCACAAAGTGCAAGAACAGGCCGAGGGCGAAGCTGAGGTCCAGCAGTGCGATCAACCACAATGGGCTATTGATCAGGTAGCCCAGGCGCGCGCCCACCCAAAAGGCAAAGATCAACGCGAGTAGCCGGCCAGAGGCTGAGTTGGCGCCGGTCCAGTTCATGACGGCCGTGAGCAAAAAGCCGGTGACTGTGGCGAGTGCGTAGCCAAAGACCATTTCGTGGGCGTGCCAGTGTAGCGGTACCACGCCCGCTAACGGCATGCGTGGCAGCGGGTAGTTCCACCACCATACCCACATGGCCAGGCTGGCGAATACCGCACCGCCCAAGAAGAAAGAACGAAAGGCCCGGTCAAAGAAAAACATCGCTGCTTACCTGCACTTACGGTTGCTATTGCTACGTCCGCCGAACGTTCTTTGCGACGACTTGGCGGTTTGCTCAGTACACTCCTCACTATAGGGGATTTTGAGCGCCGAGAACAGGGATGTATCGGGGTGGTAGGGGGCGGGTCCAGACCAGCGCCGGCGTGTGCCGATCGCTGGCCTGAACCCGTCTTGCATGCCGCGTTTAGGCGGACGCGGCAGACGACGCTGCGTGTGTGGGTGAGGTGCCGGCTGTGCGTGAGGGCGTGTCGTCTAAGCCGCCCGCACTGGCGTGGGTGATGTCAAAACGGTCGAGGTTCATGACCTTATCCCAGGCGTGCACAAAGTCCTGGACGAATTGCGCTTCTGCGTGGGCCGTGCCGTAGACTTCGGCGAGCGCGCGCAGTTGCGAGTTGGAGCCGAAGATCAAGTCCACGCGGGTGCCTGTCCACAAGAGGTCACCGGTCGCGCGGTCACGCCCCTCAAAGAGTTCGTCGTCGTCGGAGGTGGCGGACCAGGTAATGCCCATATCGAGTAAGTGGGTGAAGAAGTCATTGCTCAACACGCCCGGGCGATGGGTGAAAACGCCGTGAGGCGATTGGTCTGCATTGATGTTTAAGACGCGCAGACCACCGACCAAGACGGTCATTTCGGGCGCGGTGAGGGTGAGCAATTGCGCGCGGTCGACTAGCATCTCTTCGGCGGAGACACTGAAGCGCGCCCGCTGGTAGTTGCGGAAGCCATCGGCTGCCGGTTCCAGCACCGCAAAGGAGTCGACGTCCGTCTGCTCTTGGTTGGCGTCGGTTCGACCGGGTGTGAAAGGTACGGTAACGGTATGGCCCGCGTCCTTCGCCGCTTGCTCGACGGCGGCGCAGCCGCCGAGGACGATCACATCCGCCAGTGACACGGCCTTGCCATCGGTGTGCGCGTCATTGAAGTCGCGCTGAATCGACTCAAGTGCGTTGATGACCCGACCCAACTGCTCCGGTTGATTCACCGCCCAGTCCTTTTGCGGTGCGAGACGCAGCCGTGCACCGTTGGCGCCGCCGCGTTTGTCTGAGCCGCGAAACGTTGAGGCCGATGCCCAGGCGGTGGCGATCAGTTGTGAAACTGACAACCCCGACCCCAGGATCTTGGTTTTGAGTGCGTCGATATCCGCATCGTCGATCAAGACATGGGTCACGGGAGGCAGCGGGTCTTGCCAGATGAGTTCTTCTGCGGGCACTTCGGCACCCAGGTAACGCGAACGCGGCCCCATGTCGCGATGCGTGAGTTTGAACCAGGCGCGGGCAAAGGCGTCGGCGAAGGCGTCAGGGTTGGCATGGAAGAAGCGCGAAATCGGCTCGTAAATTGGGTCCATACGCAGCGCCAAGTCCGCCGTGGTCATAATGGGCGCGTGTGCGCGCGAGGGATCATGCGCGTCGGGCACGCTGCCATCACCTGTGCCGTCTTTGGGTATCCACTGGTGCGCGCCTGCAGGGCTTTTGGTCAGCTCCCATTCGTAGCCGAACAAGACGTCGAAGTAGCCATTGTCCCAGGTTGTGGGTGCTTCCGTCCAAGCGCCCTCAATACCACTGGTAATAGTGTCGACGCCCTTGCCGCTGCCGAAGGCGTTTTTCCAGCCCAAACCTTGTTCTGCAATGGTGGCCCCTTCAGGTTCGGGGCCGACGAGTGCGGCGTCTCCGGCGCCATGGCATTTGCCAAAGGTATGACCACCGGCGACCAGAGCGACGGTTTCTTCATCATTCATGGCCATGCGCGCAAAGGTTTCGCGGATGTCGCGACCGGATGCGACGGGGTCTGGGTTGCCATTCGGACCTTCCGGGTTCACATAGATGAGTCCCATTTGGACAGCAGCGAGTGGGTTTTCCAGGTCGCGATCGCCACTGTAGCGCTTGTCACCTAGCCAGGTGTCTTCCGCGCCCCAGTAAATGTCTTCCTCGGGTTCCCAGACGTCTGCGCGGCCGCCAGCAAAGCCAAAGGTCTTAAAGCCCATGGAGTCCAGTGCGCAGTTGCCGGCATAAATCAGCAAGTCTGCCCAGGACAAGCTGTTGCCGTATTTTTGTTTGATTGGCCACAAAAGCATGCGCGCTTTGTCTAGATTGGCGTTGTCGGGCCAACTGTTCAGCGGCGCAAAACGCTGAGTACCTGTGCCGGCGCCACCTCGGCCATCACCGGTTCGGTACGTGCCCGCGCTGTGCCAGGCCATGCGAATAAAGAGAGGCCCGTAGTGGCCATAGTCGGCTGGCCACCAGTCTTGTGAGGTGGTCATCAGCGTGAACAAATCTTCGCGTAAGGCGTTCAGGTCTAGGGTGCTGAATGCCTCCGCATAGTTAAAGTCAGCGCCCATCGGATCTGACAGGTCTGAATGTTGGTGTAAAATAGAAAGTCGCAGTTGGTTTGGCCACCAATCGCGATTGTCGGTGCCGCTGCCGGCGGCATGTTTTCCAGAAGCGCCCGAAAAAGGGCAGGTCATTGGTTCACTCATTACGTC
This sequence comes from Gammaproteobacteria bacterium, assembly GCA_003511825.1. Taxonomy (GTDB): domain Bacteria; phylum Pseudomonadota; class Gammaproteobacteria; order Granulosicoccales; family Granulosicoccaceae; genus UBA7957. The sequence goes on from DOIU01000382.1 coordinate 4,663, forward strand.
GTCCCCCGTCCAGTTTTTTGTCTCAGCACAATAAATTTATACGCCAAGCTACGATTGGTCTAATCGATTGCATAGATCAAATCGATAGGTTTTTTCTTAATAAGTGGACTGGCAGTGTATTCACATGAAAATGCGCTGCAGCAATCGTCGTTATGCAGGGCGACTCGGAGCAACGTGTCTTTGGAGCCATGAAAAAGGCCGGGAATATCCCGGCCTTGAAGGGTGTGTGGGGTTGTGCGTTGCAGCGTTTTTGGCGGGACTTACTGTGTTACCGTGCTGATGTCGTCACCGGTTTGTGCGTCTTTAATCAGGGTGCGGGTAGCGTTTTCGCCGTTAACCTTGCCGAACACGGCGATTTCCTGGCTGCTGTTACCGTTCATATCCGGTACGGCCGAGAGGCTGATGGCGGTGAAGTATTGGCCGAAGCTGGGCAAGGTTCGCACCTCATCGCCTGACAGAGCGTCGCGAATCACCACAAAGGTGTGCTCAGTCTCGTCTGTGTACAGGGTTGCAATTTCAGCCATGCCATTACCATCCGTATCACTTAAGGCGGTCTGCATCTGGTAGGTGACCTGAAGGGGGCTCGGCGTGTCGGCGGCAACGTGAATGTCGGTGATAGCCAATCTGACATAGTGATAGCTGCCGCTACTCGTGCGGTAGGCGACCAGGCTGTTTTTATTCACAATCTCAATGCCGCTCAATTGCTTGAGTTGCGTGGCATCGATAACGTCTGTGGGGTCATCAACGCCAGAGAATGCGAGCACACCAAAGCCAAACTTCAGGTACACCTCGGCTAACGGATACCCGTTGACGTCAGGTGCGGTAAAGTTGTTCATCCCGCCAGAATAGCCTTGTCCGGTTGGCCCGATGCTAGACATCTTATCGACAAAAATCGGTTGCACGCTGCCCGTGTGTGTGCCGGTGTAACTGTTGCCTAGGGTGAAGTAGTTGTTTTTATTCTCTTGCGGGGAGTGCAGGCGCGTGCCGTCCCAGGAGCTGCTGCTGCCCCACATATCAAAGGCGGTGTCCGTGTCTAGCGTTACGCCGTATTCAAAGGCATCGCCCGTGCTAAATGCGGAGGATAGAGCCGAATCCACGGCGGTGACGGTACCGCTGAGAGTGACTTGCAGTATGTCTGAGTGTGCCAGAGTTGGCAAATTGGCGGCCGATAAAACAACGAAGGGAACCGCGATTGCACCACGTACTTTCCTTAAAACGCTCATGGTATTTCTCCTGTCAAAAAACTGTCCCTGATCAAGCGCTTACGTGATCGTTTAGTCTCTTGAAAGATTAATGCCAATAGACGAGGTAAGTCAAGCAATGCTGAGGGCTAGGAGAAGCCCTCCAAAACGATTTTCCCGCGTGCGCCTTGTGACTCGAGTAAGGCGTGCGCTTTGCGCAGGTTGCTGGCGTTGATTGTGCCGAAGTGTTCGCCAACGGTTGTTTTGAGTACGCCGCTGTCAATCATGTCGGCGACTTGGTTGAGAAGGTCGTGCTGGGCTTGCATATCCTCTGTCTGAAACATCGAGCGGGTAAACATAAACTCCCAATGCAGCGATAGGCTCTTGGGTTTGAGCGGCTGGATATCGAGCGTCTCGGGGTCATCGATCAAGCCGAATTGCCCTTGGGGTTTGATGACATTGATGATTTCAGCGTAGTGCGATTCGGTTTGGTTGAGGCTGACCACATAGTCAACGTCGGGGAGCTTGTGTTTAGCAAACTCCTGGCTCAACGGGTGGCGATGATTAATGATGTGGTCGGCGCCCATTGACTCCAGCCAGGCCGTGGTTTCCGGGCGGGACGCGGTTGCAATAACCTGGAGCTGCGTCAGCTGCTTGATTAGCTGCACCATGATCGACCCCACACCGCCGGCAGCGCCAATCACGAGGATACGCTTGTTGGCGTCCTCTTTGTCAACGTTGAGGCGATCAAACAGCATTTCCCAAGCGGTGATGGTGGTGAGAGGCAAGGCGGCAGCGTCGCTGAACGACAGCGTTTCGGGCATGC
>DOIU01000286.1 GCA_003511825.1 Gammaproteobacteria bacterium
CATTAATGCCTGGGTATTGAGCTTGCAGTGCACGTACTTGCTTGCTCGGCAGGGAGAGCGTGGTGGCGTGATCACTGCTGCTGACTTGGTACGGCCAGGTGTCCTCTTCGAGCAAGCTGCGCTCGCCAAAACTGGCGTCGCGGCCAAGTTCTCCCACGCTGCGACGTTTACCGTTTTCAGTTTTCTTCAGTCGCACTTGGCCCAGATGAATAAAATGCCAGTGCGTCATGGGCGCACCTTGCTCGGCAATGACGGTGTTTACCGGGTAGTCATTGACTTCAAACAAAGGTGTCAGAGCTTGCTTTTCAGTCTCTGGCAGGGCGCTGAACATGACAAATTCTGACAGAATTTGCTGAATTATGGTTTGTTTTGCGTCCACGCGGATCTCTTTAGTTTGCGGTAATACGACTTGCTGCTAATCAACGACGTCTATTCCGATTCCGCTTTAAAGAATCGGGAGATCGGAGAGAAAAGAATCTCAATAAAACGCTTTTCTCCGGTTTTAAACTCGGCAGTGCCTTCGAGGCCGATTTCCAAGGGCTTATCAATGCCGCCTGCGCGACTGATAGAATCTTTCTCCAGCGCGACCTTCACCAAGTATTTGGATTCGCGCCCCGGCTCGCCGCTGGGCGTGGTGGCGATAAAAGACGTGAGCCCACGCGCGATGCCGTACTCCTGATAGGGATAGGCAAAGTACTTGATCTTCACTTCTTGGCCTCGCTTGAGTTGGCCAATGTCTCTGTTGTTCACGTAGGCGTGGGCTTCGAGTACAGCGGTGTCCCTCACCAAGGTGACCAACGATGAGCCCGCGCGAATCATCTGCCCACGCGATACATGAACATCGGTGATCACGCCATCAAAGAAGCTGCTGTAGGAGGCTTTGTTGTCAATATAAGTGGCGCCTTCCTGGAAGCTGGCTTCGTTGAGGCGTTTGCCGAGACCGGCGATCTGATCGTCCAGGCGGCCGATTTCGCGCTCGCGCTGCACATTGACTTGCTCGATTTCTTTTTGGAGTTTTTCTTGTTGCAGTTGGTCGCGAAATTTGGCCAGTTCCGAGCTTGCAGTTTGTCGAGAGATGTTGATCTCTGAAATGCGGGAATCAGCGTCAAATACAGATTTTTTGGCGCGATTAAGTTTCTCCAGCGCCTGGTCTCGCTGCGTCACGGTGACGTCACGGCTGGCAAACAACTGGTTGATGCGGTTGTATTGTTTTTCTGAAATGGCGAGCGATTGGCGCGCTGCGCCGAGCGCGTTTCTAGCGGTTTTAAGCTGTTGATCGAGGATGCGGATTTGGTTCTGCAGTTCTTCCACGCGCCCACCGCGATTATTCACCAGGTCTTCCAGGTCAAAGTTAAGTTGTGTCAGGCGGTGGTCAAATTCGCTGAGCAGCTTGTCGCGCTCTTTTTCCAGCTCTATTTTTTGGCCTTCGAGCGCCTCGCGTTGTGCATTATCAAACGGACGCAGCTGTTCTTGAATCACGGCCAAGGGGTCACCCGCGCGCACCACGCTGTTTTCCTGCACACTCAAATCAGAGACCAAGCCATCGCCGGTCACTTGCACGGTGAAGCTGTCTTTTTGCAACATCAGAGGCGCGGTGACCAAGATGGAGGAGCGCGCCCAGAAGGCATACACCAGACCAGCGAAGACAATGATAAACACCAAGTGAATGCACGCGCGCAACATAACCGGCGGCAAGCTGTAGAGTAGGCGTGCGGATTTAATCGGGTGGCGCGTGGCGCTGCTCAGCGCGGGTTTGATTTGTACCGCCTGACCGCTGGGCCCGCTGTTGGTATTGCGAATCTTAGCCATTCGTATCAGAGTCCGTCGAGTGTATTATGGGCGCGTGCGACGCCTCGCTACGGCCTGCAGTAAGGCCATTATGGTTACATATTTACTGTGCAAAAAACATCATTGCGCGCGATTGATTCAAGAACTACACGAAAGTACTATTGGTAGTTACAGGTCTACCACCAATAATCAACGGACGACTTTCTCTGTCAATGACGACCCGGTGTTTTTATGAGGTTTCAAGGCGTTGACGGTGCGATCCAGACAGGGCAACTGACACTATGATCATCCATTTCTTCGGCCGTTTCGGCTGCGTGTGTAAGGGCCGTTTGTGAGCGTATCGACTCGTCGCCTGCTTGCCGGGATTCTCATTCTTTCGATAAGTCCTTGTGTCTTGGCGGCTACAGACCCCGCCAAACAATACCAAAGCAAAGCCGCTGATCGCGTGCGCGGTGCTGTCGCTGCGCAACAGGACGGATTGGCTGCGCGACTGTTCGGACAATCGTTGGAAGCCTTCACGTTGGCGGATGTCCGTCGTATGGCCCAATCTCAGGCGCCGCAGGTACTGGCGAATGCGCAGCAGCGCCGCATCGCCGCATCAGGGGTCGAGCGGCAGCGCGCGGCTTATGACTGGTCGCTAGCATTCACCGCCCGATACACGCAAACTCAATTTAATGAGCGCAGTGAGGACATCACGCGGGAGCGCGTGACCGAAGTCACCATCGGCGGCAACAACGTTGTTGACAATGCCCAGGAGGGCCAGACCGACGAAAATGGTGCCCCAATCGCAGTGACCGGCTCCGGTGGCGATCTGCTCTGTATTACTGTGGATGGTGAAGTCGTTAACGAGGAAGAGTGTGCCTTGCGCACCGAAGTTACCACGCAAAACGAGTTCGCCAGCGCCGATGCCGACGCGACCAATGCGTTTTCACTCGGTGTGACGGCCAGTAAATTGTTTGTGCCGGGTGGCGTGCTCAGCGGGGGGCTGTCCCTACAACATCGCACAAAAAATTTCTATCCACTGGACGATGCCGGCCTGATTGAGCCCTTGAGCGTCGATGACCCGATTGGCAATGGTAGCCGCTATCCGTGGACATCCCGGCTGTTTTTGCAATACCTCACGCCGGTCCCCTTTGGGCGCGGCTACGGGCGCGATGGGTCTGATGCAGGATTGGGGTTGGCGCTGGCACAGGTGAACGATCAGCGTTCACGCCACAGTGAGCATGCGGTTCAGCAGCTGTTGTTTTTGCGTATCGAAAATGCGTATTGGAATCATGTCCGTGCCCTCTTAAATGTGCACGCGGCTGAAAGCCATCGAGAAAATCTATCGGCGCGCTTGGCATCCGCAGAGCGCAAGTTCCGTGCGCGCGACCTGACCCGTTATGAGTTATCTCAAGTAGAGTCTGCTTTAGCAGGGGCCAGAGCAGCCAGTGAAAATGCATGGGTGGGTTTTATTGCGACGTCGGCACAGCTGTCCGCGCTACTGGGCTTGGAGGATGGCGCGATGGTATTGCCTGCAGGTTTCGACGAAACGGTGGACGGCATCAGCGCGCAAGATCAAGCGACCGCGCTTGCGCAGGTGATGACAGACAACCCGAGTATTAATGCAAGCCGTGTGGCTATTCGCGGTGATGAGGCGGTGCTGCGACATGCCGAGCATAGCCTCAAACCCGATCTCAATGTGGTGCTCAGCATGGCGTTTTCTCAGTCGGATCGCGTGCTCGGCTATGAAGACATGGCAGACTCGCTGTCGCATGTGTTTGATCCGGATAACAGCGAATGGTTTGTCGGCGTGCAGTACCGCTTGGCGCTCGGCAAGCAGGCAGAAAAGGCCCGCAAGCAGCAGGCAGAGTTGCGTTTGCGGCAATCGCAAAACGCGCTCACGCTGGAAGAAATGCAATTGCAGACCGAACTCAACGGGCTGATTGCACGTAACAACGCCGCCATCGCGCGCACGGCACACGCCGAGCGTCAACTCACCCTGGCCGATGCCGCGTTTGAGCGGGGCACACGCGCACGCGGCAATGGCAGCATCTCTGAATTCGAGTATCTCTTAATTGTGAGCGACCTGGACACTGCGCACCAACGTTGGATTGAGCAGTTAGTGGAACAGCAGCAGGTCCGGGCGGCCTTGTTGGCGCTACAGGGGCAACTCACTGAGCAACCCGGAGCGCGCCCATGAGCCTCTTAACGATCAGGCCCCCAATCGCTGCCTCGTGGCTGCACGCTGTTTGTGTGGCATGCATGATGGCGATACCGTCCGGGGTGTTGGCCGACGGTCACAGCCAGCAAATTTCCGCCGATGAGCTGCAGCAGATATCGGCGATAGAAGCGCAGGTTCAGCAGTTGCTGGAGCAAGCCATCGCCGATCAGCATCCGCCCGTGAGCGGGCGGCAGGTACAGTCTGTCAGCGGCCGGCAGGCGGCCATGTCAGCGCTCGAAAAAAATCTTACACTGCGCCAGGGTAAGCTCAGCGACACCGTTGCTGACGCGGTATTGCAGCAGGCACGGGCCGTGTTCGATCCGGTGCTGCTGTTGTCGTTGTCGTACACGCGCGATCAGGTGAATACGCGAGTAGAGAACGCGCCGCGATTCCAGTCGGCGACGACGCTCAATGATGACGGCGAACATGTCTTGGAAATTGATGAGGCCTTTGATCCGCGTGCGCCGATCGTGGTGTTTACCGAGCCGCGAGATGAAGGGTTTGAAGATGCGGCGATTCTCGCCAGCCAAGAGCCGCTGACCGGCTCTGACGAACAGACAACACTGGGGGCTGGCATTACCCAAGTGTTCCCCTGGGGCGGCGACTTGGAGATCAGCTACAGCGCGCTGCACCAAGAGCGGTATTTCATTAACAACCCGCAGGTGTTTACCAATAACCCCAATCCGCCACTGAACCTGATCGGCTTTGGCTCCTACGGTCGACCCTGGGTGTCGGAGTTATTGGCAGGGCTAGAGACACCCTTGCCTGGCACGCGTGGATCTTACCA
>DOIU01000206.1:0-9741 GCA_003511825.1 Gammaproteobacteria bacterium
GTCTGCGTTAAGCGCATCAACAAAGGTTGGTTTTAACGTTCCGGCACTGGCATAGCGGCGTGCTTGGCGGATACGAGTACGCAGCCGGTGCTGATCAACACGCATGGCACGATCAATCAGACGATGCAGTTTGGCGGCGTCAAAATGCATAACTTACGTGAAAACAAACGGGTTTCGGGAAAAGTGCGGCCAATTATGCGCGGTTCAGCCGGTGGATGCCAGCGGGGCAACTATCCCTTGACGCGCAACACCATATAACTGATGCCGCGGTTTTGCAGCGACTCGCGAGCGTGGTTCAGCGCGTTCTTGCCATAGTAGGGGCCGAGTCGCACGCGATGCAACATGCGCCCATCTCGCTCAAAAGGTTTTACAAACGCGTCCAGGCCATTGAGCAGTAATTTGGCGCGCATTTTTTCGGCGTCTGACAGCGCACTGAACGACCCCGCTTGCAGGAAGTAGGTTTCCTGCCCGTAGCTCGCAGGCACTTCAAGGATTCGCCCTGCCTCAGGGAGGTCTCCTGATGTGGCTACGTCCGGATTTGATCGAAACGCTGGAACAGCCTGGGTGTAACTGTCTCTTGCGACATCCGCAGAATCGACATTAAGCTTAGGGAGCAAGCGATAGAAGTCGAACTTGACCGCCGAACGCGAGACATCGTCTTTCGCCACCACATCAATGGGGGCAGCGCCTTCATAGCCAGGTAAGTTGGCCAGTAAAAAAACAAACCCGAGCAAAAATCCGATCAAGCATCCGAGGGAAACGAGCAGAAAATTACCGTTGTGCGCGTGTTTAGCCGACTCAGTCATGCACAATACATCCGCACGCCTTTGCCGAACGGTGACCGCACGCAGGCACTGATTCCCTCGTTAACTTCATGCACAAAGACTGTTTCTCCCCAAGACATGCAGGGTGCCTGACACCCCGTGAGCGTCCCGACCAGCCGCCGGGTAAATATCTTTGTAGTGCATTTACGCCAGCACGCAAGTGCGATGCAGGTATTATTTACAAAACAGGGAGAATTGCTTGCTCGGCAACGGCCGGGTAGCCCAAGCTGAGCGCAAGTAAAGAGAACATTCGTTCTCTACCGGGGTTTGTTTAACCCGAATTAACCGAGCATCCTCGCTGTATCCAGGCATGTATTAATGTGATGCCGACGGCAATACCGCCTGGCCCAACACCTGCGACGCCAAAAGCGCATCCAACCATCGGGTCGCCATGATTTCTTCACCACGCGCATTGGGATGAATACCGTCGTAGGTATGATCAGACACGTTGAAGCCCGTGTTGTGATCAACGACCATCACGGGCGAAGCGTCAGTGTTCATCTCGCTCGCAAGCTCGACAATACGCGCATTGAGCTGAGTGATTTGCGCGTTCTGTCGATCGGCGGGAATTAACTGCGCCATCAACACGGCAACCGTTGGGTTGGCTGCGCGCAAGCGATCAACCAGCGTGCGCAATTCATCAACGGTGCTATCAACAGTGTTGTCGTGAAACATATCGTTGCTACCCAGATGCAGCAAGACTATATCCGGCGTATGGTTGCGCAACCACCCATCGACCTGGCTCAGAACTTCATCGGTACGCCAGCCCCAGTACCCTTCATGGTCGCGATCAAATGCTTGCCCCTGGTACTTCGGCCATGACGGATTGCCTTGGAAGTTGTCACGCTGCGTGCCCACTAAATCAATATGCGCATTCGCCGCAACAAGCTTTTTCCACAATGGATAGCGATAACTCACATGCCGCTTATCGCCCTGCGTGATGGAATCACCCAGCAGCATGATCTTCTTGGCTGGCTGGCCAGGGCTCGGATTTGCAAGACGTGCCGACACTTCTTCCAGCGCAGCCTCGGGTCCGCCGCCGCAGCCCGAGGCCACCAGCAGGCATATCATCAGAAAAAATCCACAGGATCGACATCGATTGACCATCGTACTTTTCTCGCGTGTTTGTCGGCCTCAAGTTGGTGCCGAATCGTCAATAATAATTGGTTAAGGTAGTTTCTTTGGTTCGCTTGCAACAACAGCTGATAACGGTAGCGCCCGCCCACCCGCTCCATGGGCGCGACCACAGGCCCGAACATCATCACCGCATGTCGCGGCACGACCTCCTCTGGATAGAGACGCACTTGCTCGACCAACCCTTTCAAGAATGCACGGCCAGTATTGGCGTGAGTGGATTCAGCCCGCACCAAGGCAACGTGTGAATAGGGCGGCAGTAAAGCGTCGCGACGTTCCTCCAACGCGTGCTCGGCGAACGCGCGATAACCCTCGCGGATCAAGCGCCCAAGCAATGGGTGATCGGGGTTGCGCGTTTGGATCAACACCTCTCCGGGGCGCTCCGCCCGTCCGGCACGGCCGGCCACTTGGGTCACGAGCTGGCCGAGCTGCTCGATGGCGCGGAAGTCGCTGCCAAACAGCCCGCGATCGACATCCAGGATACCGACCATCGTCACGCCTGGAAAGTGATGCCCTTTGGCCAGCATTTGCGTGCCGACCATGATGTCGGCCTCACCGGCATGCGCGGCGGCCAGATGACTTTCCAGCGCCCCCTTGCGACGGGTCGTGTCGCGATCTATCCGGATAATGCGCGCGCCTTCTATGGCTGCGCTCAACGCTTGCTCGATACGTTCAGTGCCCTGCCCGACCCAGTCAAAGTCACTCGAACCACAGCTCTCGCAGGTTTCAGGTATAGGACGTTCCGCACCGCAATGATGGCAGCGCAATCGGTGCGAGGCAGCGTGCACCGTCATATGCGCGTCGCAGCGACGACAATCAGCGGTTGCGCCGCAATCCGCGCAAATCAGAACCGGTGCATACCCGCGCCGATTAATAAAGACCAGAGCCTGCCCGCCGGCATCCAGGTGCCGTCGGATTTCAGCAACCAGTACTTCTGAAATGCCGTCCGCCATCTTGCGGCGACGAACGTCCAGCAAGCCAATCTTTGGCGGGCTTGCATTACCGGCACGCACGGTCAAACGAAGCTCATGGTAACGCTCGCGACGTGCATTGTGCAATGACTCAAACGACGGGGTTGCACTGCCCAACACAATGGGGACATTCGCATCGCGTGCGCGCACCAGCGCCAAGTCTCGCGCATGATAGCGAAAGCGATCCTGCTGTTTGAGCGACGCGTCATGCTCCTCATCAATCACGATAAGACCGAGTTTAGGCAGGGGGGTAAAGACAGCGGAGCGCGTACCGATGACGACATCGGCTTGCCCCTTCACCGCAGCCAACCAGTGCATCGCGCGTTGGCGATCATGCAAGCCCGAATGCAAACTCACGATGGTGCACGCCAAGCGTTTCTGAAAACGCATCAGTAGTTGCGGCGTCAGGCTGATCTCGGGCACGATCACCAATGACTGACGCCCCTCGGATGCCATGCGCTCTATCAGGCGCAAATAGACTTCGGTCTTGCCGCTACCGGTAACGCCAAAGAGCAAGAATGGCTGAAATCGCTTCGATGCATTTAAGACGGCCTTAACGGCGGTGTCTTGCTCATCCGACAGCTCGGGCGGTTCTTGCTCAGCAATGCCGCAAGGCGGTAGCCAAGGCTTGCTGAGCGACGTGATCATACCCTTGTCGAGCAAGGCATTGATTGCAGCTCGGTTGTTTGCCGCCACTGCCACCACCTCTGCCTCGCACACCGGCGCCTGGTGATCAAGCAGGTACTGCATCACCTGCATTTGACGTTTGGCGCGTTTGAGCGCGGCAATATCAGCGGACGCGACTGCCGCATAGTACGTTTCTTCCGGCAAGACTGCTGGCTCAGCTTGCCGAAACCGCGCCGGCAACGCCGTCGCAATGACCTCTCCGATAGGATACACGTAGTAACGACTGGCCCAAGCGAGCAGCGACAGCGTCTTGGCATCCAGCAGCGCATCCTGATCCAAGACACTCTTGATATCCCTCAGCTTGTCCTTGGGTAGATCAGACCGGGTCTCTATGGAGAGCACGACAGCGATGACCTCACTTCGTCCAAAAGGCACGCACACACGAGCACCCGGCTGTGGTGTATCCAAACCCTCGGGAAGTCGATAATCGAAAACGCGAGTCAGCGGCGTGGGGACGGCGACGCGCAATATGGTCCCAGACATGATGGCGTAATGTGAAAAGTTCAGAGTGAAACGGCTCCCGGGCAGAGTGTAGTCGGGAATCTGACTCTAACCAACGTGTTTCACCGCAGGCGGTTCATCGCTTATCCACAGATTCTGTGGATAACTCTGTGGAAGATCGCTTGAAATCTCTCTGTAACGAAGGAAATATCGACATCTTGTTTAAACTGATCACTTTTTGATCAAACAGTATTTATTTATTATTTTCAATAACTTAAAAAACAAACCTCACCCCGATCATTCCGCAATACACGATACTTATACGGATTTCAAGGATTGACAGGACGGTGTGAATAAAAAATCGATGTCTGATTCAGAACAGTGCGTGTGAGGCGATTTTAGTGACGGTTTTATGGCGGAAAAACCAGTTATCCACAGGTCATCGTGGCATGCATATCGAAGAACGTGGCACAAGGAATACTTCGCCGGAGACAGGACGCCTCAGAGATCTTGGGGCCCGAGCAATACGGGCCAATCGCTATCCCCGTCCGCATCGCGCGGGCGGGGTACCCTAACACTTGCTTAGCGTGACACGAAAGACAGCTGCCCCTCGCCGTAGCCATCGATATTGACCTTGAAGCCCACGTTGCTTGCAGCTTCTGTGAATATCGTGGTCACTTCGCCGGGTGCATCGTCCAGCTTTGGATAGGTCTTTTCCAATCGCAGATGGGGTGTCTGACTATTCATAAACAGCCGCGAGCAAATATTCATGACTTCATAGAAGTTACCCATGATCATTTGCGAGAACTCACCCGTCTCGGCCATTTCTGCAGCACCGCCTTGCGGAATCTTTGTCAAGGCGCCGCCGGCATAGGCTGTGAAGTTAAAATCACAGGTGCAAGCGGTGACAGGCACGTCGTTATCATCCACATACACGGCAACCATCGCCTTGGGATCTTCCTGCGCGGCTATCGGCTCAGCGTCTTCTACACTGATTTCGTTGTCATACAACATGCCCAGCATCTGCTGAACTTCGATTTTTTTAGGAATCGCGAAATTTGTCATGATTAACTCCCTTTACAACATGCGTTTACGCTAAGTATTTATCCAGTTCTGCCTTAAAGCTTTCAGGCGTGAACGGTTTAGTAATTACAAATCGCGCGCCAAGTTCGTCCGCTTTCTCACGCATGGCATCAGTGCCTTCCGTCGTGACAAAGCCAAACTTGGGCTTGATCCCCTCATCATTCAACGCTGCCAGCAGTTCAGGCCCCGTCATGTTTGGCATGTTCCAGTCACACAATACGACATCGGGTTCACTTTCCTTGATTTTCTCAAGCGCCAGTGCACCGTCAGCGGCCTGCGTAATGTCATGTCCGCCATAGCCTGCTTCGCGCAGTGTTTTGATCACAATCATCCGCATCGCGGTGCTGTCATCAACAACGAGTATATCCATGGTATTTACTCCTTCCTTAGATGTAGTGTTTACGGTCAATACAGTAATATGCGCCTATCCTGTAGACGCCTTCCCCACAATGGATGAAACCTTTTGCAGCCGACCGGATGTCGGGCGCTCCAGAATCCTGCCTGCAATGGCGTCCAGGGGTAGAACCTCATCGGCAGCCCCCAAGCGCACTGCTGAACCCGGCATCCCCCAAACAACACTGCTCTTTTCATCCTGTGCAATGGTATAGGCCCCTGTGGCCTGTAGCTCTTGCATACCGACAGCGCCATCATCACCCATTCCCGTGAGGATAACGCCAGTGGCATTCTTTCCGGCACTTTGCGCGACAGAGCGAAAGAGCACATCCACCGAAGGCTTGTGTCTGTTCACGAGTGGCCCATCATGCAACTGACAAAAGTACTTTTGCCCTTCCCGTCGAACCAGCAAATGCTGATCCCCCGGGGCGATGTATACGTTCCCTGGCGAGATCGGTTGCCCATCGGTCGCCTGGCAAACTCCCATTTGCGACAAAGAATCCAGTCTCGCCGCAAATGACTCACTAAAGCGTGAAGGAATATGCTGCGTAATCAGAATCGCGGAAAAATTCGCCGGCAGAGCCGTTACAACGGTCTTAATGGCTTCAGTACCCCCGGTCGAAGCGCCGATAGCAACGATTTTCTCTTGGGTCGTAATGAGATCGGCATCGCTACGCGGGAGAATTGCATCAGCGGTGTAACGCTCCTCAACGCGAATCGGCGCTTGAGTGACTTTCTTTTCAGCCTGCTGTTTACCTACAGCGAGCCGAATTTTCTTGAGCAGTTCATTACTCAACGCAAACTTTCCACCGTTCGCCCCAGTGCCTGGCTTGACCAACGTGTCCACAGCGCCGTGTTCAAGTGCGCGCCGTTCGGAGTCTTTCAACGTCGATTCCACCATCATAATCACCGGCATGGGCCGCAAGCGCATGATGTTTTTGAGAAACGTGATGCCATCCATCCGCGGTAGCTCAACGGCCAGTAACAGCACGTCTGGGTCATGCTGTTTGATTTTTTCCCGCGCGACGAAGGCATCGGGAGCGGTTGCCACCACGTGCATATCGGGAGCGGTATCCACCATTTCAGTGAATGCTCGACACGCCGACGGCGAACTATCGGCGATCATGACCTTGACTCTGGTCTTTCTGTCTATTGCTTTTGGCATTTCCATTGACTAGTCCAGCAATATCCGCAGTTCAAAACAAATCGATGTCGCCTGAGACAGGTTGAACGTTGAGACTGCGTCTGTAACGCGCCTCTTCACGCTCAATCTTCTGCTCATTCTCCATCGGCAGCTTTTTCACCAGTGTTTTACCTGTTGCAGGGAAATAAACGATTTTCCGAGGATTGACGCCTCCCAAATCTTCACCCACAACATCCAAACCTTCATCGCGCAGATATGCGCGCACAAAGACGATATTTTGATCGCCAATATCGCTCGCCGATCGCAAAACGCGACTACCTCCAAACAGCTTTACCTCAAGCGCCCCGCGCCGGCCACCATGACTCATGATGGTATTAATCATGACCTCCATTGCATAAGAGCCGTAGCGCGCGGATTCAGTGACTGGCTTGCCATTATCGCCGCCCCCCGAATCCGGGAGCATGAAATGATTGACGCCACCAATACCAGAGACTTTATCTCTAATACATGCCGCAACACACGATCCCAACACGGTTGTGATGATTTCTTCGCCACGGGTTACGTAGAACTCGCCGGGCTTAATACGTGCAGAATACTGCTGATGTGTGTTATCCCAATACATCGCAATACTCTCAAACCCAGGCAATACTTTCGGCGGGCTAGCCCGAGATGCATGGTTGAGTGCGGCATCCATTATCGCTGCTTCCTGTAAATCGTTTTACCAATCAACTCAAATCGGTCAGTGAGTTTGTGCAGCGTCTCTGAATGCCCAATAAAGAGATGCCCGTCAGGCTTGATCGTATCGGCAAAACGGTCAAACAGGACCTTCTGAGTGTCTTTATCAAAGTAAATCACGACATTCCTGCAAAATACAATACTGTATGCACTTTCCATCGGCCAAGGGCGCATCAGATTGAGTTGGCTAAAATCAATCATATCGCGCACTTCCTGCTTCACTCGAACTTTGCCTGAGTTTGAGCCCGTGCCACGCAAGAACCAGCGCCGACGAATCGACTCGGGAAGCCCTTCAATTCTCGAGTAATCGTACACACCGTTCGCCGCCGTACGGACGACAGCCGTATCCAGATCTGTCGCTACAACGCGCACATCCTGGCTGTCTATATCCGTTATCTTTTCCCGCAAAGTGATCGCGATAGAATAGGGCTCCTCACCCGTGGAGCATCCCGCTGACCAAATTCGTAAACCGCGCAACTGATTGCTCTTGCGCAGTTGAGGGATAACTTCATCTGCCAGGTATTCGAAATGGTGATTCTCTCGAAAAAACGACGTAAGGTTGGTGGTCACGGCATTGATGAACTCCTGAAGCTCATCACCAGGATTTGATTCCAATAATTGACAGTACTGATCAAACCCCTCTATACCGAGCACGCGCAATCGTCGAGTCAATCGGCCATACAGTAAGTCACGTTTCTGATCGCTCAGGCTGATACCGGTATGCTCCGAAACCAATCGACGAAGCATTTGAAAATGCTCATTGGTGAATTCGTAACCATCTGAAGAAATACTATTTGCGGCAAGACTGCTCATATTTACACCAATGTATTAAAAGAGTTCAATATCACCCGCCTCGTCGTGCACAGTGGCATCTGCGTCACACTTTTTGAGGCGGTTTTCAGAATGGAGAAAGGTTTGGTCGACGCGCCCCATGATCTTTTTCTCCTGATCGTCGGAATACAGGGATTGCATTTTCTCACGCAGCTCGCGCCACAAAACCGGGTGATTGGCTTCTGGTTGTTGTATAACGCCAGTAACAGCACGTAGATTCTCCTCAATATGGTAAACACGCTGACAAAGGCGGTCATGAAATTGCAATGCAATCATCGCCTTGCGCATCAGAGGCTTTACCATCGCGACATAACCATCAAGCGCATCCGTATCAAGCAACTCCGTTTCTCGCCGACCAGCCTGCGTCTCGAGGACATTCAACTGCAACTCCAAGTCACTGATAGATTCCTGAATACGAGCAAACACCACCGTGGTGTCATTCATTGACATTTCTATCTGCGCAATCGCCATGTTCAACGCATAGACGATGTTGGCAACGTCTTGCTCACGTACTTCCTGTAAGTCGTCCGGTAACCGACCGATTGCTTCATCCATCACAATCGACATACCTGTCCAAGCCCAGACTCGTCGCAGTCTTACAAAAAGCCTCTGATCCACCCACCCAGGAAATCTCATTTTCACTGTTTTCGACGTGGGAGCTGAACGCTACCAGCAGCTGTATTGTTGCGGTATCGATGCTTTCCACACCGGTCGCGTCGATCACGACATCCTGATCTGTGGCAATAAAACACTTCATGGTTTCGTAGAGAGTAGATGCTTCGCTGATGCACGGACTGTTCTCTAGAACAATCTTGCCTGATGATGCTTCATTATTATTTAGACTCATTGTGCACTCCCAGAAGTTGCTACTATCGTATTGGCTTGTCAGCAGACGCCGTCAAAAAGTGGCCCATTCATCGTCATTAACATCAGTGCCCGACGGTTCCACAGACGGGGCTGTTGGTGCTGTTGGCGCGGCTTCAGCGGGTTTAGACCAAGGCCGCTGCGCCGACCGGCGTTCCACGCCAGCATAGCCAGATTCGTTATTATCCGGTTTAAAGAAGCTGATGATCTCACCTAAGTGATCTGCTTGGTCTCGCAGCGTCTTGCTTGAGTCCATAGCCTTGGCGACCATCGCAGCATTCTTTTGCGTCATCTCGTCCATGGTTGATACAGCGCTGTTGACCAAGCCAATTCCCTCTGATTGCTCCTGGCTCGCTGTTGCAATATCTGACACGATATCGCTCACTCTCTTGACTGAGGCGATAATGTCATCCAAGGTCTGGCCAGAGTCATTGACTAGGCGAGAACCTTCATTGACTTTATCCACACTCTTCTCAATTAAGGACTTAATTTCTTTCGCGGCGACCGCGCTTCTGCCCGCGAGATTTCGAACTTCACTGGCCACTACGGCAAACCCTCTGCCCTGCTCTCCAGCGCGCGCAGCCTCAACAGCAGCATTCAACGCCAACAAGTTCGTCTGAAACGCGATTTCATC
>DOIU01000206.1:10032-10823 GCA_003511825.1 Gammaproteobacteria bacterium
TCGTCTGAAACGCGATTTCATCGATCACGCCGATAATATCGACGATTTCATTGCTGGATACCGCGATATCCTGCATAGCAGAGACTGCTTGCTTGACCACCGTTGCTCCACCCTCGGCAGTAGATCGCGCCTCTGCTGCTACGGAATTAGCCATATTTGCATTATGAGCATTCTGTTTCACCGTGGTGGTAATCTGCTCCATACTGGCGGCGGTTTCCTCAAGGTGGCCAGATTGCGTCTCGGTGCTACTTGAGAGCTTTTCATTGTCTTCAAAAATTCTTCCCGAAGCTCCTCTGACCTCACTTGTCGTTGCATTTAACGCTGAGACGACCTCTGATACTTTACTAATGGTTTGGTTAATGTCCTCAGCGAGCCGCCCAAAGTCACCGCTATACTGGGTGCTGACAGGCTTTCTCAGATCACCTGATGCCATTGCACTGATAGATGACATCGCTTCTTTTAGGCTATTTTCATTCACCTCCAACAGCTGATTGATGCCGCTACTCAGGCCCGCAAAGAAGTCTGATTTGTTCGCCAGATCGATTCGTTGTGACAGCTGACCTTCCATCGCGCCGTTGACGATGTCTTGGATCTCTTGCTCAATACAGACATTGGCTGTGCGATCTGTCCACTCGAAAACGGCTCCAATCCGCTCGCCGTCTTCTGAGACAACCGGCCCCCCCGCAATACGAAGGTGGGTATCACCGATCTGGATGGAAAGATCACTGACCGAACCGTCACTCTTGATCAAGGGAGCAAGCTCTTTTTGCAAGTTATCGGTCGCCGGGACA
>DOIU01000534.1 GCA_003511825.1 Gammaproteobacteria bacterium
CACCGGTATCAACCAGCTTTACGCCACCCGCTTTCCCGCGTCCACCAGCGTGTACCTGTGCTTTGACGACGACCTTGTCGGTTGTGAGTTTGTCGGCGGCGGCTGCAGCGTCATCACCTGATGAGACAACAATTCCCTCGGGGACGGGCATGCCGTAGCTGCGGAACAGCTCTTTCGCCTGATATTCATGAAGGTTCATTATAACTTCCCGTTCAGTTCAGTTCAGTTTCTTTTTCTGTTGGCTATATGGATCGCACGGTTGTCCGCACCAAGGGCGGCCTCATGCACAGCTTCAGAAAGGGTGGGATGGGAGAATACGGTACGCGCGATATCCTCGCTGGTACCCTCATACTCCATGACAATAACTGCCTGTCCGATCAGCTCCGAGGCTGAAGGTCCACAAATATGAACCCCCAGCACGCGGTCTGTTTCCGCATCCGCAAGCACTCGGACCATGCCTGCAGTTTGTGCCATCGCCTTCGCACGCCCACTGGCGGCAAAAGGGAAGGAACCAGCGTTGTACTTAATGCCATCGCTCTTGAGTTGCTCTTCGGTCTTACCGACCCAGGCAATCTCTGGCAATGTGTAGATAACGGACGGAATGGCTTCATAGTTGAGGTGTGAATGCTGACCGGCGATTCGCTCTGCAACCATCACGCCCTCTTCCGAGCCTTTGTGCGCCAGCATCGGCCCGCGAACCACGTCACCCACGGCGTAAATACCGGGAATGCTGGTCTCGCAGTAATCGTTGACATGCACCAAGCCACGCTCGTCGAACTCCATTTCAACATCATCGTTACACAAATCATCGGTAAACGCGCGACGACCCACGGCGACGATCATGCGATCAACTTCGAGCGTTTGATCACCGTCTTTATCTTGATACTCGATGGTGACGGTGTTGTTCTCGATCTTGCTTGAGACGACGCGCGCTGACAAACGAATATCCAGCCCCTGAGCCGTGAATTGGCGCAGGCTGTCTTTGGCGATGCGCTGATCCGCCATCGGCAGGAAGGTATCTTGGGCCTCTAAGACGACAACTTCAGACCCCAAACGGCGCCAGACGCTGCCCAGCTCGAGACCAATCACACCCGCGCCGATAACACACAGGCGCTTGGGGATGTCTGTCCAATCGAGTGCGCCCGCGGAATCAACCACCACATCTTCGTGAAGTGGCGTCGCCGGCAGCTCAAACGGCACAGAACCCGTCGCAATAATGATGTTTTCACCGGCATAGCTGTTGACGGTCTTGCCATCAGCGGAGGTCACTTGCACGTGCTTATCGGGAAAGATCTTGCCAGTGCCTTGCAGCCATTCAATACCATTGGCCTTGAAGAGCTGAGCGATACCGCCCGTCAACTCACCAACGATTTTGTCTTTTCGCGCGATCATGGCAGGGACATCGATATTCACCTGCCCATCGATTGAAATGCCATGCTCAGCCATATGGTGGCGCGACTCGTCGAATTTTTCAGAACTCTCAAGCAGCGCCTTGGAGGGGATACACCCCACATTCAGACACGTACCACCGAGCGCCGGTTTGTTCGACTTATTGTTAATCCATTTTTCTACGCATGCGGTTTTCAGCCCGAGCTGTGCGCAGCGGATTGCTGCGACATAGCCTGCCGGCCCTGATCCGATGACGATAACGTCAAACGCGTCGGCCATGTTGTTTTACCCCCTTGGGTCTATGTTCGTGTGTGGTCCAAATAAAACCGCTTGATCAGATATCCAGCAGAATTTTGGCCGGCTCTTCAACCAATTCCTTAATCGTTTTAAGGAAGGTGACAGCGCCCTTACCGTCAATGATACGGTGGTCGTATGACATCGCGACGTACATCATGGGGCGGATCACAATTTCGCCATTGATGACGACGGGGCGTTCTTGTGTGGCGTGCATGCCCAGGATCGCGCTTTGCGGCGGATTCAGGATGGGCGTGGACAACAGGGAACCAAAGACACCGCCGTTGGAGATTGTAAAAGTACCGCCCGTCATCTCTTCAATAGAGAGCTTGCCGTCGCGTGCTTTCTGGCCATAGCTCGCAATCGTGCCCTCAATTTCAGCCATGGTCATGTTTTCCGCATCACGCAACACCGGCACAACCAGACCACGCTCTGAGGAGACGGCCACACCGATATCGCAGTAACCGTGATAGACAATGTCATTCCCGTCGATAGAGGCATTGACATCAGGGAAGCGCTTCAAGGCTTCTGCGGCTGCCTTCACGAACATCGACATGAATCCGAGGCGAACGCCGTGAGACTTTTCGAATTGATCTTTGTATTGCTTACGCAGATCAATAATAGGTTTCATGTTGACTTCGTTGAACGTGGTCAGCATCGCTGTGGTCTGCGTCGCATGCAACAGACGCTCGGCAATCTTTGATCGCAAGCGTGTCATCGGCACGCGGCGTTCAACGCGCTCGCCATCGGCAGGGATCGCAATCGCCGGTGTGCTGGGTGCTGCGGCCGGCGCGGGCGCTGCTGCAGGTGCCGGCGCACTGGCTGCGGGTGCGGCGGCTTGCGCGGCGATATGGGCGGCAACATCTTCATTAGTGATGCGTCCGCCTGGGCCGGTGCCCTTCACGTCGGCAGCGTTGAGATTGTTCTCTGCCAGCATCTTG